>JAGPBG010000029.1 GCA_018063485.1 Cypionkella sp. | reverse complement strand
CCCTCGCGCCGCGCGAAACGGCGCTGAAAATCGACCAAGGCCGCGCGAACTTGCGGGATCGCCGCCACCCGGCTGGCCACTTGTCCAGCGGTCAGGCTGCGCAGGTCGTCGCGCTGCAAATCCGCCGCCGTCAGCTGCTGCGCCGCCGTGATCGGATCGCCGCCCATCGCGCCAACAGCGCGGTACAAAAGCCCGGTGTCCAGATGCGCAAAGCCGAAATGCTGCGCCACCCGGCGGCTGATGGTGCCTTTGCCCGCCGCCGCCGGCCCGTCGATGGCCACTGTAAAGATCACTGTCATCGGGTAGGCCTGCAATGCCCTTGCCTTAGCTGTCGAGCTTTTGCGGATCATGCGGCCCATAGGCATAGGCGTTCGACACGATCATGCCGCCCTGTTCCAGCACCTCGCTCACCGCGTCCTCTTCCTCGAATTCGAACTCATAGCCATCGAACGGGAAGGCCTCGGCATCGACCAGACCTTCGATCGACAACAGCGCGATATCCTCGGCGGCGAATTCTTCAACCAGCATTTGCAAGGCTTCGGCTGCACTTGCCGCCTTGATCACCACAAGCTGATAGTGTCCGGCATAGGCCTCGGCCTCTTCGTCAGCCCATTCGCCATCGAATGCGTCGATGCAGCAGGCGAAAACGCCACTGCCGGTGCCATCGGTTTCGTCGGGCTCGAAAGGGTGACCCTCGCTCACACAAATCTCGCCGCTTTGCTGCGCGGCCTCGTTCATTTCGTCGATATCCACCTCGAAGGGCAGCATCTCATCGTCGAATTCCTCGACCGCGCCCGCATGCAGCACCCGGTCAAGCCGCAGGCCGTTGACGGCCATCGAATTTGTCAAGGTGGCGAGGGCATCGCCCAGATCCTCGGCCTGCAACACGAAAAACCGCGCCTCGCCGCCATAGGTGGCGCCTTCGGGCATCGCCGCCTGTCCGGCCGGATCAAAGGCCTCAACGGCCGCATAATAGGTTTGCATGGTTCAGCCCTTTCGGCAGAATAAGTATATGGTTTCGCAGAGGATTGCGTCAGGCTTTTCAAGGATCGCTCCGGCGCAGAGTAGCCCCAAGACCCGTCATCAAGCTTTCAAAAATCGGAAACGAGGTCAGAATGGGTGATGCGTCATCAATCGAGACCGGCGCTTTTGCCGCCATTCCCAGCACCAGAAAAGACATCGCAATCCGGTGGTCGAGATGGGTCTTGCAAGTGGCACCGCCCGGCACTTCGGCCATGCCATGCACGATCAGCGTATCCTCATCCTCCTCGATGCGCACGCCGCAAGCCTCAAGCCCCCGCGCCATCGCGTCAATCCGGTCGGATTCCTTCACCCGCAATTCCTTGATGCCGCGCATCACGGTCTTGCCGGAGGCAAAGGCCGCGACAACCGACAGCACCGGATATTCATCAATCATGCTTGGCGCGCGCTCGGGCGGCACCTCGATACCCGTCATATCGCCCGAAAACCGCACCCGCAGATCGGCCACCGGCTCACCGCCTTCGGTGCGCGGGTTCTGAAACCTGATATCTGCGCCCATCTCGACCAAGGTGATGTAAAGCCCGTTGCGGGTGAGGTTCTGGCTGACGCCGGGGACAAGGATATCCGAGCCTTCAACGATCAGCGCCGCGCAAACCGGAAACGCTGCCGAGGAGGGATCGCGCGGCACAGCCACGCTTTGCGGGCGCAATTCGGGCTGGCCTTGCAGGGTGATCACATCGCCCTCGCGGCGCTTTTCGACATGAAGTTGTGCGCCAAAGCCCAACAGCATCCGCTCGGAATGATCGCGCGTGGGTTCTTTTTCGATCACCACCGTCTCACCCGGCGCGTTCAGTCCGGCCAACAAAACCGCCGATTTCACTTGCGCCGAGGCCACCGGCAAAGCATAGCGCACCGGCACCGGATGGGCCGCGCCCACCACCGTCATCGGCAAGCGCCCGCCTTTGCGCCCGTAGGCCTGCGTGCCGAACAATGCCAGCGGATCGGTCACCCGCCCCATCGGGCGTTTGCGCAAACTGGCATCGCCGGTAAAGGTCACCGTCATCGGGGTGGTCGCCATCGTGCCCATGATCAGCCGCACCCCGGTACCCGAATTGCCGCAATCAATCACATCGGCGGGCTCTTGAAAGCCGCCCACGCCCACACCGTGAACCGACCAACTGCCGGCGGCGTGCTGCACCACCGTCGCGCCAAAAGCCTGCATCGCCTTGGCGGTATCCAGCACATCCTGGCCCTCCAAAAGCCCGGTGATCCGCGTCTCCCCCACCGCCATCGCGCCAAAAATCAGCGCGCGGTGGCTGATGGATTTATCCCCAGGCACCGAAGCGGTGCCCTTCAAGGGGCCTGACTTCGCCGCAGTCATTGGTTCAGCAATTCCATGGCCAGACATAAGGCTCTTTCCTCACAGCAATTTCGCCCCTGATAGCGCAAGCGCAATGCAGCGTCCACGCTCGCATTCATCTTGGCGCGAATACTGCACCGCCTAACCCAAACGACGCCAGGTCAGATAATGCGGTGGCCGCCCCTCTCGCAGGGCTTTTTGCTCATAGCGCGTCGAAAACCAATCCGGCCAAGGCTCGTCCCCCTCGCGCAGCAATTCGAACCCTGCGAGCGGCACTTGCTCAAGGGTCTGGCGTACATAATCGGTAATATCGGTGGCCACCCGGAATTCCGCCCCCGGAGCCATTACCCGCGCCAAAGCATCCAGATAGCCCGGCGTTACAAAACGGCGGCGATGGTGACGGGCCTTCGGCCAAGGATCGGGATAGTTCAGAAACGCTTTCTCAATGTGCCCTTGGGGCAATACATCAAATAAATCGCGCACATCACCGGGATGTAGCGCCAGATTTGTCACCCCGGCGCTGCGGATCTTGCCCAATAGCATGGCGATTCCGTTCACAAACGGCTCGCAGCCGATCAGCCCCACCTCAGGGTAGCGTTGCGCCATCTGCACCAGATGCTCGCCGCCGCCAAAGCCGATCTCCAGCCATAGCGGCGCATTGCCAAAGCGCGAAAGATCAATCGGTGCGCGCGTCGGGTTCTCGTCCCGCGTCACCCCTGTCAGACTCAACCCCGCCAGGTCTTCGGCCAAATAGCCCTTCTGACTGGCGCGCAGCGTCTTGCCATGCACCCGCCCGTAAAAATTGCGCCGTTCAACCGGATCATACATGAAAAAGCCCCAAGGTTTCCCCCGGGGCCTTATTCAACGTCACCCACAAGGTCAAGCGACCGGCCCGCAAAGGCGGTGGCAACGCGGTTGCGGGGGGCTCGATGCCCCGCGCGACCGCCCCGCCTGGCAGATCAGACCGCCTTTTTCAGCGCCTCGATCAAATCGGTTTTCTCCCAGGAAAACCCGCCATCGAGTTCGGGCGCACGGCCGAAATGGCCATAGGCCGAGGTGCGGGCATAGATCGGACGCGTCAGTTGCAGATGCTCTCTGATCCCGCGCGGGGTCAGGTCCATGCACTCGGCCACCGCCCGCTCGATCTGGGTTGCCTCAACCTGACCCGTGCCATGGGTGTCGACATAGATCGACAAGGGTTTCGCCACCCCAATCGCATAGGACACCTGCAAGGTGCAGCGATCCGCCAAGCCTGCGGCCACCACATTCTTGGCCAGATAACGCGCGGCATAGGCGGCGGAACGGTCCACCTTGGTCGGGTCCTTGCCCGAGAATGCGCCACCGCCATGTGGGGCGGCGCCGCCGTAAGTATCGACAATGATCTTGCGTCCGGTCAGACCGGCATCGCCATCGGGGCCACCGATCACGAAAGTGCCGGTCGGGTTCACCCACCATTCGGTTTTCTCGGTGATCCAGCCCGAGGGCAACACGGCGCGGATATAGGGTTCAACGATCGCGCGGATATCGTCCGAGGTCTGCGTCTCATGCGCGTGCTGGGTCGACAACACGATCGAGGTCACCTCAACCGGCTTGCCATCCTCGTAGCGCAGCGAAAGCTGCGATTTGGCATCGGGGCGCAGGCTGGGTTCGGCGCCGGATTTGCGCGCCTCGGCCAGACGGCGCAGGATGGCGTGGCTATACTGGATCGGCGCCGGCATGAAGTCTGGTGTCTCGCGGCAGGCATAACCGAACATGATGCCTTGATCACCCGCACCGTCCTTATCGACGCCTTGGGCGATATGGGCCGATTGCTTGTGCAGATAGTTCTGCACTTTCAACGTGCTCCAGTGAAATTCATCCTGCTCGTAGCCGATGTCCTTGACGGCGGCGCGCACGATGTCTTCAACCTCGTCCAGCGTGGCCTTCAACAATTTCTTGTCTGACAGACCGACTTCGCCGCCCACCACCACGCGGTTGGTGGTGGCAAAGGTCTCGCAGGCGACGCGCGCATTTGCCTCTTTGGTCAGAAATGCGTCCAGAATCGCATCGGACACCCGATCACACAGCTTGTCGGGATGCCCCTCGGAGACGGATTCCGAGGTGAAAACATAGTTCTTACGGCTCATGGGGACGTGCTCCATTGGGTTAACCCGTCACGCCAGGAAGCCGTTGTGACGGAGACGCGTCTGCCTAGGCCCGTGATGGCGAAAGGTCAAGCGACAGCGGGGCGCGGGCGTCGAATGGCCGCAAGACCGAGCCCTGCCAGCAACAACAGCACCGGCAGTTCGCCCCATTTGGCGTAAAACGTCGCCGTCAGCGCGCCGGGCAAAGCCAAAGTCATCGCGCCCATCTTCTGAAACTCCAGGGCCGACACGACACGCCCGCGCGCATCATAAACCGCCGTCACCCCGGTATTGGCCACCCGCACCAAGGGCAGGCCCTGCTCGATCGCGCGCAACCGTGCTTGATCGGCATGTTGGAACGGCCCCGAAAAGCTGCCGAACCAGGCATCATTGGTCACCTGCAACAGCCAATCGGGCCGCTCGGTGCCGCGCAAATCTTGCGGAAACACCGCCTCATAGCAAATCAGCGGCAAGGCCCGCCCCAGTTTCGGCCCGAAATCCAGCAGCTTTGGCCCGGTTCCCGCCGAATAGCCATTGCCCACCTGCGCCGCAAAGGCGCGGATGCCAAACCACTCAAACGCCAGATCGCCATAAGGAACATATTCGCCAAAGGGCACCAGATGGTGCTTGTCATAGCTTTGGGTGATCACACCCGCCGCATTCATCAGCGCCAGAGTGTTAAAGCCGCGATCCCCGTCCAGCCTTTGCATCCCGAAAGCCAGTTGCGCCCCCCCCGCGGTTGCAGCAAGAAACCCCGGCAGTTCGGGGTGGCGCTCGAGCAGATAGGGCAGGGCAGTTTCCGGCCAGATCACCAGATCCGGCGCGGGCCGCGTGGCTGTAAGCGACAGCAAGCGGTCCATGAAGATCTGCGCCTGATCAGGATCCCATTTCATGGATTGCTCGGCATTGGGCTGCACCAGGCGCACCAATGCCGCCCGGTCAGGTGGCATTGGCTGCGCCAGCGCCCAGAGGCCATAGCCCCAGGCCGCCGCAATCAACACCAGCCCTGCGCCACGCCGCAACACCAATGCCGCCGCCAGCGTGGTCAGCAAGGTCAGCCCCGAAGGCCCGACCCAAGCCGCCACTTGCGCCACCGGCGTCTCAATCCAGATATGCCCGATCAAGGCCCAGGGAAAGCCGGTCAACACATAGCCGCGCGCCAATTCCACCGCCGCCAGCGCCAGCGCAAATCCCAAGGCCCTGTCCTTTGCCCGAAAGGAAACCGCCGCCGCCACTGCCCAAAACAGCGCCAAGCCAAAGGCCATCCCCACAAGGGCAAAAGGAGCCATCCAGCCATAGACCGGTGCGTCCACCAGGAACGGCTCGACCAGCCAGTTCAGACTTGCCGCGAAATAGCCTGCGCCGCCAAACAGCGCCAACCACATCACAGCCCCGGATTGCGGCACCCGCGCCACCAACCAGACAAACCCAACCAGCGCTGGAAAGCCGAGATACCACGCCCCGAAGGGCGCATGACCCAAGGCCATCGCCCCTCCAAGGCCCGCAGCGACCAGACACTGCCGCACCCCCGGCCAGCCCATCATGTCAACCGGTCTGCTCGTCGTCAGACTTGACAAGCCCCTTTACCGGCTCGATGGCGCTGCCAATTCCCGGCAACCGCACCCGCAACCGTTTGATCCGTCGCGGATCGGCGTCGATGATTTCGAACTCGGCCCCGGACTCGTGCGGCACAATCTCGCCGCGTGCGGGCACACGTCCGGTGCGTAAAAAGATCAACCCGCCAAGGGTGTCGATATCCTCGTCATCCTCATCGGTGCGCAACCGCATCCCGATTGCGGCCTCGAACTCGTCCAGGGGGGCGATGGATTGGGCGATGAAGGAGCCGGGCCGCTCTTCCTTCCATAGCGCACCTTCTGCCTCGTCATGCTCATCGTCGATGGCACCAATGATGGTTTCGATCAGATCCTCGATGGTGATCAACCCATCGACCCCACCATATTCATCAATCACCAAAGCCATATGCACCCGCTCGCGCTGCATTTTCTGCAACAACACCGAGGAAGGCATCGACGGCGGCGCATACAGCAGGGGGCGCAACAGTTTTTTCAGCGAAAACCGCCCCGCTGCGCCAAAACCGTGCTGCAAGGCCAGATCCTTGAGCAGCACCAACCCCTGAGGGTGATCGAGCGTGCCCTTGTAGACCGGCATCCGGCTGAACCCTTGGGTGCGAAACACCTCGACCAACTCGTCCTTGCCGATGTCCAAAGGCACTGCAACGATCTCAACCTTGGGGATGGCCACATCATCAACGCGCAATCGCCGCAGATTGCTCAGGCCGGGGACCGATACCGTCCCGCTGGCGGTGTCAGCGGGGAGCTCGGTCGATTTTGCGCTGACCGTATCGCTATGGAACGCGTTCCATATCCGCCCGATAAATCCCCGCGAGGGTGAATCGCCGCTTTGATCGTCTTGGTCCGGCTCACCGGCAGGCGTCTCGCCTTGCCCGTTTGAAACTGCTTCGCTGCTACTGCCCATTTGTCCTTTGTCCGTATCGTGCCTGAAGAAATCAGTGCACCGTCAATATGGGTCGGAAATGCCCAATGAGGCAAGGATCCGAACCTCTGCCGCCTCCATCACCTGGGCGTCGCCTTCACGACTGTGATCATAGCCCAGCAGATGCAAGATCCCATGCACAATCAGATGTGTAACATGATCGGGCATCGGCTTGCCAGCATCGGTTGCTTCGCGCGCGCAGGTCTCAAAAGCAATGGCAATATCTCCAAGACTGTCGCCCGACTCCAGATCAAACTGCGGCATATTGCCCTCGATCTCGGCGCCGCGCTCAGCGGAAGGCCAGCTCAAGACATTGGTGGCCACCGGTTTGCCGCGAAAATCGGCATTCAACGCAGCAATGCGGGCGTCATCGCAGCCCAGCACGCATAGCTCCGCAGTTGCGGGAACAGACAGGTCGGCAAATACCGCCAAAGCCGCATTCCGCGCCAAGGCTGCAAGACCAAAGGCCTCCCAGCGCGTATCCTCAAAAACAACATCCACAGGGCTATTCATGCCTTCCCATACCTTGTCGGCGGGCAAACAACAATTCCTTGCCTCCTTGCCGCAGCACAAATCTTGCGGCGGGGCAGGGGATTTTGATCAACTTCATGCCATGGCTGCCGCCAAGGGTTTCGTTGTGGTCAGTCTGTTCCAAGCCTGTTGCCACCCATGCAACGCGGCAAGAAGCGGCTTGGAAGGCTTGGGTCGGGGGGCGTTGTCTACCCCTGCGTGTGGATCGAGTGCCGAGGCAATCATACCCGAGCCAGCGCATTCGCGGTGGTTTGGCTGAGTCGGAGATAGGGTATTTTTCGTGCGAGCCAGCAGCCGAGAGTCAGGCCGGTGATCGTGTCGCCTTCGCGGTGAACCCGCAGCGTCCACTCGCCGGGGGCAGAGGCATCCATCGAGCGGCGGGTGGTGATCGTCCAGATATCCTTGGCCAAGGGATACATCCGCTCCATCGGGCCTTGGCCCAACATGCCGTGAAACGTCACATAAGTGGCGCCGTCGCGGCTGATGATGTCGAGATCAGCCGCGATTTCATCCGAGCGATAGTGGCCCGCAAGTTCCGCGCCATCGGCCACGGCAAGGGGGGCCAGCCGGCGGGCCTTGATGCGCAGGTTCTCCCCCGAACGCTGCATCAACAGATGGTCGGGGTGCAGCTGCAGGCTTAGCTTTGGCGCGAGGGCTGTGGCGTCGGGTGCCAAGGACAACAGGCTGGGAGAGGGCGCGTAATGCAGCCGCACCCCATTGGGCAGGCCGGTGGTGCGAAGGAACAGTTCTTGCGTCTCATCAAGCCACAGCCCATCCCAGCCGCTGGCGGGCAGCGAAGGGGGGGTGATGGTGCAAGCCAAGGCGGCCTCCATCAGGGACCATGCCGCGTGCATGGCGCTGGCTGCGTGGTTGAAAAGCACGACGATTGACAGCCGTTCACTGGCGATATGCAGCCGGAACGAGGCAAAGCCGCGCAGGGCTCCGCCGTGGCCGGTGGCCACGTATCCGGCCAGAGTATCGCGGCGCAACCCAAAGCCATAATCGGCGGGGCTGCCATCGGCAAAGCACACCGGTTGGCTCAGGCGGTTGTAAAGGCTGTGGGGATCATCGCGCGTGGCGTCAATATGGCACTCCCATGCCAGCATGTCATCAAGCGAGGCCGAAACGCCCGCATCGCCGAACCAGTGGATCGCGTTTCGGGCGGGCAAGAAGCCAACCTCATCATTGCCCTCATAGCCGATGACCCCGTCCAGCGGTTTGCTGGTATCAGGGGCAAGTTCGGCGGTGTTCATCCCGGCGGGGCGCAAGATCCGTTCGCGCAGCAAATCGCCGAAATCGCGGCCCGAGGCGTTGCGGATCAATTCGGCCAACAGCCGGAAATTGCCGTTGCTGTAGGAATAATGCGCACCGGGCGCGAAGTGCCCGCTTTGGGTCTGCCCCAACAGGCGCAGCCCGTCGGCTTCGGTAAACAGCCCTTCCGGCTTGGCACCGTGCAGCACCGTCAGCGCCCAGTAATCGCGCAGGCCCGATTGATTGTGACACAGTTGCGCCACCGTCGGCAGCGGTCCTTGAAACCGTGGCAGCAGGGCAGGCAGCAGCGGGTCCAACTTGGCCGGGTCGTCGAAAAGATCGAGAAGCAATGCGCAGGTAAGCTGTTTCGCGATCGAGCAGATCGGCAGCCGGGTTTGCGCGGTCATCGGCAGAGCGCGATACATATCGGCATAGCCCCAGGCGCGGCGGGCGATGATCTGCCCGTCCTTGACCACCCCGGCCACGCCCGCCGGCCCGCGATGCTGGTCGGGCAGCAGGTTCAGCGCCTGTTCCAGCGCTGCAAGATCAATGGTTGTCATTGCGGCTCATCCTGTTTCGCGCCCAAGAAGCACAGCCTTGTGCCAGGCCCGGCCTGTGCAAGAAACTCCAGAAGATCGGCCTTTGACAAGGCTGCGCAGCCCTCTGTAGGACAATATTGTGGCCCGGCAACATGCAGAAAAATCGCACTGCCGCCATGGGGTACCACCGGTTCATCATTCTGCCCCAGCACGACAACGATGTCGTAAAGCGCATCCTCGCGCCACATCGCTTCATGGCTGGCAGCAAAGGGCAGGCGGATGAGACGGTTGTAATGCGGGTGATCGGGGGCGTCGCACCACCCGTCTTGCCGGTCGATAGCCGTGCAGGGCAGATGGGGCGCGGGCGCTGTGGCCAGCCGGTCAGCGCGGTAGAACACGCGCCGGATCGGCCAACAGCCAACCGGGCTCACGCCATCGCCCTCGGTTTTGATCCACTGGATGCCGCCGCGTCCAACGGCACAGCGCCAGGTTTTGTCACCATGGCTTGCTTGCCAGATGTCACCCAACTTTGAAACGATCAGATCCACGATACTCTCCTATGATACGCCGCTTGCGGCTGAAGCGGAAAATGGCGCGACCTGTGATGGTTTTACGGCGCCGGGTGCTCGATGCGACAGATCTTTTTGGCATAAGGCCAGCGGGTATGAAAGCGGCAACCTGATGGCTGGCTCACCTGGCGGGATATCTCAGCGGGCGATCACGGCGGCGCTTGAACAGATCGGCGCAAGGCACCAACACCTGTCGCTTCATCCAGAACCGCCGCAAACCCTCTCATGCGAGTTCGGCGAATTGGACCCAAGCCATCGTCAACTTGCAATCCCCGAGCGTCTTTTCCTTGTTGCCTTTCTCGCGCTGAAAATCTGCGAATTTCTCCTCCACCCAGGCCAAGGTCATCCTGCACTTGGCGACTTCCCCCGGCAGGGGCGGCGTATCCTTTGCCGCCATGCCTGCGAACATCGGGTCGGTGGGGGCGGTCAGATGAAACTTCCCCCGCAGCCGTGCAGCCAGAATACGGTCGGCCTTGACCCTTGCCCGCAGAATGCCCTCACGGGCGTGACGGATCGAGTCTGACAGGCTGATGATCGACTTCTCGCGGAGTGTGCCCATGAGGGCCTTGGCTTTGCTAAGCAAGCCTTTGTCATAGTGTTGGCTTTGCAGGGCTGCGGCCAAGGATATTTGCCGCGGCTCAATCGTCTCGGTGGCACCGATCTTGTCAATGTCGGGGCCGTAAGTCTGGCGAAAGCTGTGCTTCTTGTTCAGGGCGTCCTGAAAGATGTCGCGGATACGCTGATCAATCTGATGGCGCAATGCGTTGGTTATGCTTAATTTATTGGCGAAAAGCAGACCATGTCATTACTGGTCTTGCGGCAAGGCAGACTTGCTTTCGCCCTGTCGGTAGTGTTCAGCGTGGTCTTGACCTAGCCGTGCCCGACCCTTGCCACCAGGTCTTTGGGCGCCGCCATACGGAAGTAAAACACCCCGCAGCGCCTGACCACTCGTGGGGTTCCACCCATGATGCACACCTCGACTGCACCAGCGACTGTGCCAGTCGGAGATCTTGCGATTTCAGGTTTTGGAAAAAGCTGTGTTTAACAGTTGGTTACATGGAAAAATGGCTGAGGGAACGCGACTGCAGTCGAACCATCTTTTGTGGATGCCGCTCGGTTTGCAAGGGATTTCTGAACTTCTGCGCATGTGATCGAGTGCGATCTTTGGTCAAGCCTGTTCTTGCGGCTGACTTGTACCCCTGGCCGGGAAGGTGATGCGCGGGTCGGGGCCCAATCTCTGAAGTCGGGCTCGAGACCCGGAGAAGATTTCTGGTTTGCCCAACCCGGATCATGGCGATCATTTGCCCATGCAGTACATGTCTTCCTTACAACTCAGCCGCCCCGATAGCCGACGACGCGCGTTCAGGCATCGACAACCTTACGCGTTCGCACGCTTCTGCGTGGCGAACAGCGGGGCAACGGCTGACCGGCGCGCTCGGCAAGCCAGACGCGCAGATGGGCGACGGTGCCCGAGGTCAGCGGCGTGATCCGCTGCTTCCGCCCCTTGCCGTGGCAACTTACATGCGCGCCAGAGCCGAGATGGACATCGCGACAACACAGGCCGATCAGTTCAGAAGCGCCAAGCCCCGTCTGTACCGCAAGGGCGAACAGTGCCGCGTCGCACCGCCCGGTGGTGCCAGGAAGACGACGTCTCCGCTTCGTTCGTTTTTCGACGCTGTGCCGGGGGGGCGCGGAAACCGTCGCTGCGGTCATTTAGCAACCGGAACATGTCGATCAAGGTCGAGTTCGGGATGAGACTACCAGTCTCCTGCAACCTGCTGTGACCGAGGCGCAGCGCGTCACGATCCAGCTTTACCTGTTGGGGGATCATGCGCCGGTGCCACTGACCGTCGATGGGATTGCCAATGACAGCCATACCGACTTTGG
>JAGPBG010000342.1 GCA_018063485.1 Cypionkella sp. | reverse complement strand
GGTCAAGATCATGGCCATCAATCGGGCCAACATAGGAAAACCCCAGTTCTTCGAACAGGGTGCCGCCCACAGCAATGCCCTTGAGCATATCCTTGGCCCGGCGCGCGCCCTCTTGCAGCGGCGGGGGCAGCAGCGACACCATACCCTTGGCCGCCGATTTCAATTCCTGAAACCGCTGGCCCGCGTAGATGCTGGACAGATAGGCCGACATTGCCCCCACGGGTGGCGCGATCGACATTTCATTGTCATTCAGGATCACGAACATCCGCTTTTTCAGATGGCCCGCGTTGTTCATCGCTTCAAAAGCCATGCCCGCCGACATTGATCCGTCCCCGATCACCGCCACTGCATCGCCCGGATCACCGCCGAGTTCGGCAGCCATCGCAAAGCCCAAAGCGGCGGAAATCGAGGTGGAGCTATGCGCGGCACCGAACGGATCATAGGGCGATTCACTGCGTTTGGTGAAACCGGAAAGCCCACCCTCGGTGCGCAGGGTGCGGATACGGTCGCGCCGCCCCGTCAGGATCTTGTGCGGATAGCATTGGTGGCCGACGTCCCAGATGATCTTGTCGCGCGGGGCGTTGAAAACGGCGTGCAGGGCGACGGTCAGTTCCACCACACCCAAACCCGCGCCAAGATGGCCGCCGGTGACCGAGACTGCCGAAATCGTCTCGGCGCGCAACTCATCGGCCAGTTGGCGCAATTCACGGTCGGACAATGCCTTCATATCTGAAGGCAACTTCACCCGGTCGAGCAACGGGGTTTTGGGGCGATCTGCCATCATTTGTCCTAGCTAGCTTTCTCGCGAGATAACGAAATGGGCACAGTCAATCAAGGTCCGGGCGTTGGCGCCATAGGATGACAGGCCGTCGCAAGCCTCTTCGATCAGGGCGGCGGCGCGCGCGCGGGCACCGTCAAGGCCCAAAAGGGAAACGAAGGTGGCCTTGCCAGCTACGGCATCCTTTTGCAGCCGCTTGCCGGCCTTGCTTGAATCACCAGTCACATCCAGAATGTCATCGGCGATCTGAAACGCAAGTCCCAGGTTTTTGCCGTAAATGTCGAAGGGCTGCTCATCCGCGCCTGCCATATGTGGGCCGACCTTGGCTGACCATCGTATCAAAGCGCCGGTCTTTGCGGCTTGCAGGGCAATTATCTGATCCAGCGTCAACGGAGCCTTGGCAGTTTCGGCGGCGATGTCGGCCATCTGGCCCCCCACCATGCCGCGCAGGCCAGCGGCCTGCGCCAAAGTCAGCATCAGCGCCAGACGCCGATCAGACGAACAGTCAGTCAAACAGACCAGCTCAAACGCCAGCGATTGCAAGGCATCCCCGGCAAGAACCGCCGTGGCCTCGTCCCATTTGCGATGGACCGTGGGCTGCCCTCGCCGCAGATCATCATCGTCCATGCAGGGCAGATCATCATGGATCAGGGAATAGGCATGCAGCGCCTCGATTGCGGCGGCCGCTCCGACGGCGGCGCTGGGGTAAATGCCGTGGATACGCGCCGTTTCCAGCACCACAAACCCGCGCAAACCCTTGCCGCCCTGCGTGGCATAGATCATCGCTTCGGGCAGAGGCCCGCTCAAATCGCCAAGATGGAGTTCGAATTGGCGTTCCACGATGCCGCGCGCCTGTTGGATGGCGGCTTTGAAAGGCAATGTGTCCAGCGTTTCTGTCGGTTTGACGGTGAGTCGCTGTGTGGGTGCCACGGTTTTGGGCACTATAGCCCCTCGGCCGGGGTGGTGCCGATGGCGCGGCCTTCGGCGGCGCGGATCAGCTCGACCTTTTGCTCGGCGGCTTGCAGTTTGGTGGCGCAATGGGCTTTGAGCGCTGCGCCGCGCTCATATAGGGCGATGGATTGCTCCAACGCCACTTCGCCGCGTTCCAACTGGCTGACCACGGCCTCAAGCGCCGCCATCGCCTCTTCAAATGTCATCTCGGCAATGGATTTGTCGCTCATGCGCCCCGCTCCTGCAAAACCCCTACATGCGCGGCCACGCAAAGCTGCAGCGCCGCCAGATCATAACCGCCCTCAAGACAGGATACCACCCGCCCTGCGCACTGCTGATGGGCGATGTCGCAGAGCCGTTCGGTCAGCCAGCGGTAATCTTCGGCCTGCCATTCCAGCCCGGCAAGCGGATCATCGGCATGGGCATCGAAACCCGCCGAAATCAGGATCAATTCGGGTTTCCAGGCGCTAAGGGCGGGGAAAATCAGCGTCTCATAAGCCTCACGCATCACGCCTCCGCCCGAGCCTTCGCGCAGCGGCGCGTTGACGATCTGGCCATGCGCGCCCGTTTCCGATCGGCTGCCCGAGCCGGGATAAAGCGGCATCTGGTGCGAGGAAGCGAACAGACACCGCGCCTCATTCCAGAGCAAATCCTGCGTGCCATTGCCGTGATGCACGTCGAAATCGACAATCGCCACGCGTGAGAGGCCGTGGTGATCCAGCGCGTGTTTTGCCGCAATCGCCACGGTGCCGAACAGGCAAAACCCCATGGCGACCTCATGTTCGGCATGGTGGCCCGGCGGTCGGCAAGCGACAAAGGCATTGCGCGCCTCACCTGCCAGCACCGTATCCACCGCCGCACAGGCCGCACCGATTGCGCGCAAGGCCGCTTCCAGACTGCCCGGTGACAGGTAGGTGTCGCCGTCCAACTGCGCCCAGCCCTGGGCCGGAGAGGCCGCGCGCACCCGCGCCAGATAGCGCGCCGGGTGACAACGCAGCAGGGCCGCCTCAGCCGCCAAAGGGGCCGCGCGCCGGTCCAGCGCAAGGCCCGCCAACCCCGCCGCCACCGCCTCCAGCCGCGCCACCTGCTCAGGATGGCCGGGGGGCGTGACATGCCCCCCAAAGACCGGATCAGTGAACAGCAGGGTTGTCATTGCCCGATCAGCCCTGAGCGTCCTGACAAGCGATGGTCTCAAGGACCGCGTCATCCGAACCCGACAGGTCAATCGACATCACCTCGGCACCGTTGTGCTGCAAGACCATCACGTTGCGCGTTGCCAGATCGGTGAGGAAATCCGCGCTGTCAAAGGTGATCCATGCGCCGGGAATTCCGTTCAGATGGATGCCGCGTGCTTCGCCGTCATAGTTCTGATCGTCAAGCATGAAGTTGACGGGATACATGGTGCCATCCTCGATCTCGCCCCAGCCCTCATTGAACGCCGCGACATAGCCATTGCCAGCGGTCAGGTCGAAACCAATGCGGACCGTCGAGCCGTCTTCGAATTCCGAGGTCAGCAGGCAGCCGTTGCCCAGGGTTGGGTCTACCGCGACGTCCCAGCCACCAGCCTCGCTATAGGGCACAAGATCTTGTGCCCTATAGCGAGGCTGGTGGCTGGGACGTCGCGGTAGACCCAACCC
>JAGPBG010000341.1 GCA_018063485.1 Cypionkella sp. | reverse complement strand
AAATAGGGTGGCAGTGGATCAAATCCCTCAGGAAGTGGCCCCGGTTCGGGAACAGGGACGCCCAGATTCGCAACCACGCCCGCAGGAACCCTGCCGGCTGCGGAAAAATGGCTTTCGGTTTTGGCGCGCGCATCCTGGGTGCTGTGGATGACCAGATCCGCATGATGAGCCACGGCAGAGATCTTGCGCCTGAAGCCTGGAATCGTATCGGGGCGGCAGAATTGGGGGTGATCGAGCGGGATCGTGTCATGGACCAGCACAGCGATCCCGCAGCCAGCAACGTGCAGGGCCGCAAGGTTGCGCTGCGTCAGATTGGCGTGACCGACATTGAGGTAGCTGCCCCCCTGCGGCAAATATCGCCGCACCATGCGCGCCAAACCGATACGCGAACACCGCGCCATGGCCAGCCGCCGCACCTCGGACTCGGCCGCAGCACGGTGCGGCGACTTGGGATAACACAAACGCCCCAACAGGCCCGCCTTGCCTACGGAAGTATTCCCGCGAACCAGGTCGGCCAGAGCCTCAACACCAGACCGATCCAGCAAGGCAAAACCGATCCGCGTGCGCACCAGGCCGAATACCGCGCTTTCAAGACCAAGCAAATGGGCCAGATAAGCATATTCCACCCGGTCAACGCCCGTCATCGGGCCGCGACCCAAGCGCGACACCAGCCGCGTCAGGTCCAACAGCCGCGCAGCCATAGCCTATTGCGCCGCTTTTTGCAGCGCCAGCATATCGTTCAGATAGGCCCCAAATTCGTCGCACAAATCCGGGCGGGCCAGAGCAAAGGCTACCGTCGCCTGCAAGAAGCCCGCTTTTGATCCGCAGTCATAGCGCTGACCGCGGAAGCGGAAACCATAAACCTTGCCCACCTTGGTTTCCTCGGCAATCGCGTCGGTTAGCTGAATTTCCCCCCCCGCGCCCTGTTTCATCTTGTTCAGATTGGTCATCACCTTGGGCGACAGGATATAGCGGCCGATCACGGCAAGGTTCGACGGCGCTTCACCTTGTTTCGGCTTTTCGACCATGCCCTTGACCTGCACGATCGAGCCCATATCCTCACCGATATCCAGCACACCATAGCTTGAAGCCCGCTCGGGCGAGACTTCCATCGCGGCAACGATATTGCCGCCGGTTTGCTCATACGCCTCCATCATCTGTTGCAAACAGGGCTTTTCGGCCGCGATCACGTCATCGGGCAACAGCACCGCAAAGGGCTCGTTGCCAATCAGCCGCCGCGCGCACCAAACCGCATGGCCAAGGCCAAGCGGGCGGTTCTGGCGGACATAGGCAATCGCGCCCGAATCCATATTGGTTTCTTTCAACGTCTCAAGCAGGGCATCTTTGCCCGCTTTGCGCAGGGCACTTTCCAGCTCGGGTGCAGAATCGAAATAATCTTCCAGCGCGGATTTCCCGCGTGAGGTGACAAAAATGAATTCCTTGATCCCCGCCGCCCGCGCTTCATCAATGGCATATTGGATCAACGGGCGATCCACCAATGTCATGATTTCCTTGGGAATGGATTTTGTTGCCGGAAGGAACCGCGTACCCAATCCCGCGACAGGGAAAACCGCTCTGGTGATCTTTCTGATCTTCATTTCTCTGCCCCACTTTACGCCGTTTTTTTTCGGCAAGACTACACACTACAGGCCATTGGTTAATAGGCATTTCTGGCAACAAATTGGCGAAAAAAGGCGATCTGTTGTCAATTTAGCTACAATTGGGGGTATCAGCCAATGCCGATCTCCGCCACCATATCCCGGCATCAATCATTCGATCTGGCGCACCAACCCGATGCGCGCACGTTCCTTTGACACCCGGATCGCAAAGCGGTTCCAGCGAAAGCGCGGTTCCTCACGTTCAGTTCTCCCGAAAAGCCCGCCTTCTTGCCACCAGATGCCATCGTCTGTGAATCTGATATGGTGGGCGCGCTGCGTCGGCGCAAGGCATAACACTGAAACGATCAGCCCTTGCGCGCGTGCCGCCAGCGCTTGTTTCAACAGGCGATTGCGCTGCCAGAAACGCCCCGATATCACCACTCCGGCGCGTGGACCTGTCTCTCCAAAAGCGAGAAAATCGGTGTCATTGGGAAGAATGGGGTCCAGCGGCGCAAGTGGTCTGGCCAACCCATCCTGCCACCCGCTTTCGAGGCTTTCAAGCAACCCTTTCGCTGCATTGGCGGTCAATTTGGCTTGGGCTGTAAAACGCGAGAGACGGCTTTCCTGTTCACAACTCAGGTGCAAGCGCCCCGGTTCAAGATCCGCCTCGCCCGCATGACGGCGCAGAAAAACCGCCGTACTGGCGGCGATCTCATGCAGACTGAGTGGCACCCTATCCACCCTGCGCCGGGCGCTGGCCTGATAGCCGTGATGCACCTCGGCCAGTGGTTCGATGGCGGTCAGACCGAATCCGGCCAGACGCAGGTTGACATCAGCCTCGTCAAGAAAAAACCTGAGCGCCGGATCAAACCCACCAATCTGGCAGAGCGTTTCGCGGCGAAACGCACAGTTCGTTCCTTGGGTTTTTACGGCGCGTTGCGGGGTTGAAGCGCGCGTCATTGGCTTGGTCGCCTCAATCGGATGATCCTGCCCCAGATGATCCACCTCACAGGCGCGCCATTGATAGGAGATACCGTTACGCCCCCGGATAAAACCTGTTGAAGCAATAACCTGACTGGATCTTAGCGGGAGCGTCAGTCGGGTTAACCATGTTGGCTCTGCCGCCGCATCATCATCTATAAAGGCAATCACATCACCCGCCGCCACCTGCAATCCGGCATTGCGCGCCGCCGAGATATTGGCCTGATCAAAGACCACAAGTTTGAGGTTTAGCCCCATTTGCCGAACCGTCGCGATGCCTTCGGGGTCGGCGACAATGATCACCTCAAAATCAGGATGATCCTGTTGCTGCAAGCTGATCACACAGCGCCGGAGCGATGCTGGACGATGCCTGCTGACCACGATCACAGAGGCGCGCGGTGGGGTCATCTGGCCGCCAGCATTGCTTCCAGAATGGCGACATCAGACGGGTTGTTCAGCTCCCAGAACTGCTGCCCGCGCGGCTCGACCTCGACACACAGCACCCGCCGGCCGTTTTCCAGAAACCGAAGCTGTTCCAGCCCTTCCAATTGCTCAAGCGGGCCGACGGGCCATTGGGCATAGGCTGCCAGCGCATCAGGGCGATAGGCGTAAACTCCGACATGATGAAAAACCGGGGTAAGCGCGGTATCGGCGAAGGGTTCCACAATATGAGGAATTACCTCCTTGGAGAAATAGAGCGCCTGATGCCCCGCGCCGAAAACCGCCGTGGTGCCGCCAACCCGGCCAGCTCTGCGATCGGCCAACAGTCCGGCCAACATCCCCCCGTCACAGC
>JAGPBG010000340.1 GCA_018063485.1 Cypionkella sp. | reverse complement strand
CCTGTTTCAGATAGACATGCCCCGTGCGCGCCGCCACCGCCTGCCCGCCCGCCCGGCGGACCACATCCAGCGTGTTCAAAACCACGCGCGGATCATGGATAATCGTCGCCCCCGGCTCCTTGGCCAGAAACACCTCGGCCAACAACCCCACCACATATTCCCCCGGCACGAAATTCCCCAGATGATCGAACAGGAAACAGCGGTCAAAATCGCCATCCCAGGCCACCCCCAGATCAGCCCCCGCTGCAATCACTGCTTGCGCCGTCGCGGGTTGGTTCTGCGGCAACAACGGGTTGGGGATACCATGAGGAAACGAGCCATCAGGCGCATGGTGCAGGCGCACAAACGCCAAAGGCGCCTCCAGCGCCGCCGCAATCGCGTCAAACGTCGGCCCCGCCGCGCCATTCCCGGCATTGACCACAATCTTCAAGGGGCGCAAAATGGATGTGTCCACAAAGCCCAGAACCCGCTCGACATAGCGCGCCCGCACCTCCGGCACCGGTCGCCATACGCCCCCACTGCGACGTTGCCTGAAATCCCCACTCTCGGCCAAAGCCTTGATCGCCGCCAGGCCCGAGGCCGCATCCAAAGGTGCCGCCCCCCGCCGCACCATCTTCATCCCATTGTAATTCATCGGATTATGCGAGGCCGTTACCATGATCCCACCATCCGCTCCCAGATGATCGGTGGCAAAATACACCTCTTCGGTGCCGCAAAGCCCCAGATCGAGAACCTCACACCCGGCCTCCATCAATCCTTCCAACACCGCCGCCGCCAACGCCTCCGAAGACGCCCGGCAATCGCGCCCCAAGACCACCCGGCGCGCCCGCAATACCTCGGCAAAGGCCCGCGCGATCCGCAGGGCAACCTCTTCGTTCAACTCCTCGCCCAACTGCCCGCGAATGTCATAGGCCTTGAAGCAGCTATATGTCGTCATTCCCGGCCCCTTTGTCCCAGCCCAAACCATAACCAACGCCAGCACAACAAGAAACCCCGGCTTTTCAAACCGCCCCGTGCGGCCTATAAGTCGCCAAACTCCAAAGGAGCCCGCCGATGCGCAGCGCCGAAGTGATCCGCAAAACCAACGAAACCGCGATTTCGGTCGCGATCAACCTTGATGGCACCGGAACCGCAACCATCGCAACGGGTGTGGGATTTTTTGACCATATGCTCGATCAAATTGCCCGCCACTCGCTGATTGATCTGACGATTTCCGCCAAAGGCGATCTGCACATCGACGATCACCATACCGTCGAGGATGTCGGCATCGCTTTGGGTCAGGCCCTTACCCGCGCGCTTGGCGATAAAAAGGGCATCCGCCGCTACGGCCATTTCCGCCTTGCGATGGATGACACGCAAGTCGCTTGCGCGCTCGATCTTTCCGCGCGCCCTTATCTCATTTGCAACCTGCCTTTCCCCACCCCCAAAATCGGCAGCTTTGATACTGAACTCGTGCGCGAGTTTTTCCAAGCCTTGTCCACCCACGGCGGCATCACCCTGCACATCGACCTTATCCACGGCTTCAACAGCCACCACATCGCCGAGGCCGCGTTCAAAGCCGTTGCCCGCGCATTGCGCGAAGCGGTCGAGACCGACCCCCGCGCATTCGACAGCCTGCCCACGACAAAGGGCATGCTCTGACCCATTCATCTGTCTAAAAATATCCCCGCCGGAGGCTTTCGCCTCATCCGTCAAGGCCACAGCATGTTAACTGTCCTCATCGACTACGACTCCGGCAATCTGCATTCCGCAGAAAAAGCCTTTCAACGCATGGCGCAGGAAACCAATGCGGGTGAAATCCTTGTCACCTCAAACCCCGCGGATGTCGCCCGCGCCGACCGCATCGTGCTTCCCGGAGACGGTGCTTTCCCGGCCTGTCGGCGCGCCTTGGGCGATTTCGGCGGGCTGTTCGAGGCGATAGAAGAGGCCGTCACCACCCGCGCCCGCCCCTTCCTTGGCATCTGCGTCGGCATGCAGATGATGGCAACCACTGGCCGCGAATACATCGACACCAAGGGATTCGACTGGATCAAGGGCGAGGTCACCCGCATCGCCCCCACCGATCCCGCGCTCAAAGTCCCACATATGGGCTGGAACGATCTGATCATCGACCATCCCCACCCGGTTTTGGCAGGCATCAAGACCGGCGACCACGCCTATTTCGTCCACTCCTATGCGTTCCGAGTGACCAACACCACCGAACGCCTCGCTCATGTCGATTACGCGGGCGATATCACCGCCATCATCGGGCGCGATACGATGATCGGCACCCAATTCCACCCCGAGAAATCCCAGGCCCTCGGCCTGCGCCTGATTGCAAACTTCCTGGCCTGGAAGCCCTAAGCGCCCTTCCAACACCGCTTGCAGGCCCGAAACCCCGCCGCCTCAGCCTCACTGCGGCTGTCAAACTTCACCACATTCCGGCGCAACGGTGTGCGCGCCGGGCATCCCGCCCGACACACAATCCCCGTGGTTTTCACCGCCACCACCCCCACAAACGGCAACCGCCCCTCCAGCGCCACCCAGTCATCATCGCTCAATTCCTGACCCATCGCAGTACCCTCCCATCAATTGCCACCAACCCTGGCGCAATCAGCCCGGCCCCCGCGAAATACCGTGCCTCCAACCCATGCTCCAGCACCAGTCAGCCCAAAACCGCCGCCGGAATAACGAAGGGCACCAATGATACATTCACCGCCCCTGCCTCGGCCAACAGCTTGAAAAAGATCAAAGCGGCACCCCCTCCAGCGCGATATCGACGAAAAGCAAGGCTCCTCCCCATGAAATGGAAAGAAGCCCCGGCAATAGCCAATTCCTGACCGACACTCGCGCCCCGATTGCCCCGCGTAAATACCCGAGGCCGATCTGCGGCGCGACCCGAAGCCTGCTATTTTACCCGTGTCCAGGTGCCGCCATCGCGGCAGATGCCAAATACGCAGCCACGCACTGCCAGTTTGTTGCCGGTCAGCATCATGTCCGAGCTATAGGTCTTGTTGCGATCAGGACTCCATATCTTGCCATCATCATATAGACCGTTCTCATAGGCCTTCATATCCCACACGATCTTCTTACCCACGTTTTCACTGGCATATTCCTTGCCGGATGCATCAAAGGCCTTGATCAATGTGCCGCAAAACAATGCGCCGCATGGTTTGATCTGAACATAACCATATTTGCCATTGTCATCGACCTTGGTCTTCCAAACCCCCTCAACCGGATCGCCCGCCTGTGCCGCTCCGGCCCCGAATACCAACGCGAACGCCAACAGATATTTCCTGATCATCTTTTCCTCCCTCAAGGCATTGCCCAAGAATGCCCGCATTTGCGATTCAGGCAAGCGTGACGTCGGGTTCAGCCCCCCTTGGCATCGCGCAT
>JAGPBG010000339.1 GCA_018063485.1 Cypionkella sp. | reverse complement strand
AAGGCACACCGGGCTGATCCTGTCCAGACAAGATCGCGGTGACCTCGGCCAGCACCACTTCAGTAATGAATGGCAGGTCCAGCGCCCGCGCTGCATCCAGTCCGATCCAGTGCAGATGAGAAAGCTCATCCGAGGCTTGCGCAAAGGTTTCGCTATCGCCGGTTGCTCCGGCGGCCTGCGCCAGAAAGAACCGCGCGTCAAAGCGTCGGGGGCGACCGGGGGGCGTGATGGCGCGAAACACAAAGCGCAGTGGATGGAGCGGGGGCAAGCCCAGCCCGGTTTCCTCGGCCAATTCGCGCTGGGCAGTTGCAGCGAGAGTGTCGGGCTGCGGGGCATCGGCCTTGCAATGCAAGGTCAGGGCGTGATGGCAATCGGTGGAAAAATGGCCCCTGGCCGGATTTTGGGCGTCTTGGGGATCGACGGCACCACCGGGAAAAACATATTTCGAGGGCATGAACACCGCGCCCGCCCCGCGTTGACCCATCAATATCTGTCGCTCGCCGCTGTTGTTGCGCCACAAGATCACTGTGGCCGCGTCGCGGATTGGCAGGTCACTCACCTATTGGCTCCTGCCCAAAGCCATGCATCCGCTTGGCCCATTGCAGCGCCACCAGCGCCCCTTTCAGCCGCGGAAGCAGATAAAGCGACAACGCCACTGTGCCCACGGAAAACAGCGTGAAAAGCGTCATCGGTTCGGGTCGCCATTCTATGAACACGAACATCAGCATCGGGGCCATCAGATGGCCCACAATCAGGATCGTCATATAGGCCGGGCCGTCATCGGCGCGCTGGTGCTGCAAATCCTCACAGCAAACGGGGCAGCTTTCACGCACTTTCAGATAACCGCGCAACAGCGGCCCCGAGCCGCAATTGGGGCAACATCGCCGCCAACCACGGCGCAACGCAGGCCACAAGGGGCGATCCTCGGGCGGTTGGGTGGTGAGGGTTTGCTCTGACATGCGGTATTCCAATCTTATAGCGAGGATACCTCTTAGCGGCAAAATCCGAAAAAGTTGAGGCCCGATTTGCCTGCCGCGCGTTTTGTCGCAACTTTCCTGGCCGGATGCGACGGAACCCGGCATCGGCGGCGTTATACTAGCATGAAGGCCTTGGCCAATTGCCAAAGGTCGAAAACCCCGGAGATAAAAATGGTTGTGAAATCCCCTCTCGCGCTGATGGCTTTGGCTGGCGTGGTTGCGGCAGGACTTGGATCTGCGGCTTTGGCACAGCAAGGCCCGATGAATGGCGCCGAGATGATGATGAATTTTGACGCGGTGGATGCCAACAAGGACGGCAAGATCACACCCGACGAGTTGGAGGCCTTTCGCAAGGCACGCGCGGCTGAGGCCGATCTGAACAAGGATGGCATGGTGTCCGCCGAAGAAATGGTGGCCTTTGGCGAGCAGATGCGGGCCGAACGCAAATTGCTGCGTGCCAAAGAGATGATCGCCCGGTTTGACACCAACAAGGATGGGCAGTTGAGCCTTGACGAGATGCCGGCGTCCAAGGAGCCGGGCAAGATGTTTTCCCGGATCGATACCGATGGCGACGGCGCGATTTCCAAAGCAGAAGCCGATGAAATAAAGGCGAAAATAGCCAACCGGATGGACAAGAATCGGGACGGCAAAGGCAAATATCACGACAAGGGCCATGGTGGTTTTTGGTTTTGGGGAGATGACGAGGGCGACAACTGATCCCCGAATGGACGCTCCAGATGACAATCGGGTGATTTGAGAGACCCGGCCAGCGTTTGTGACTGCTGGCCGGGCTTTGCAGATCGTGAATTACGCAATAGCCTTGGCAGGATGACGATGCCCCGCGATACCCTCATGCGCAACGCTCTGCTTGATGACAGGCCCAAAGGGGAGCTTGTTGGCGTGGCGAATGAGGCGTTGATGCTGCTTTACGCCAAGGGTGATGCCGAGGCGGCGCGGCTGTTGACGCTTCGTTTGTTGCCGCAGGTTCTGGGCTATGCCACGCGGGTTCTGGGCAATCGGACCGAGGCCGAGGATGTTGCGCAAGAGGCGATGCTGCGGCTGTGGCAGGTGGCACCCGCCTGGCGGCAGGATGAGGCGAAGGTTTCGACCTGGCTTTATCGCGTGGTGGCAAATCTGTGTACTGATCGCTTGCGGCAGGGCAGACGGCGTCGGGCCGATGCGCTGGACGAGGTGCCAGAACTCTCCGATCCGTCACCGGGGGCAGAGCGCGCGTTGATGGCGCGTGACCGGATGGCAGCATTGCAGGCAGGTTTGGACAGCCTGCCCGAGCGACAGCGGCAGGCAGTGGTGTTGCGTCATATCGAGGGGCTTAACAACCCGGAGATTGCGGTAATCCTGGAGATTGGGGTCGAAGCGGTGGAAAGTCTGACTGCGCGCGGAAAACGCGCTTTGGCGCAGGCGCTGGCGGGTCTGAAACCGGTTTTGGGCTATGAGGAGTAGCGGATATGACTGTTGATCTGGACGACCTCTTTGCACAGGCGGCAGCGCAAGTGCTGCAACCTGATGCGGCATTGGTGAGCAGGGTTCTGGCGGATGCTGCGGCGTTGCAACCCGTTCAAATTGTGGCCGCACAGGGTTTGCGGCGAAATCTGTCGCCGCAGCGCGTACTATGGACGAGGTTATGTGCACTGTTCGGCGGAGGACCAGCCTTGGCTGCCGTGGGGTCTGCGGCCCTGGTGGGGTTGTTTTTTGGCGTCGCCCAGCCTGCGTCCCTGACGGCTTTCGCGGGTGAGTTTGTTATGCAGGCGCCTTTGGACAGTGTTGAGTTGATCCCTGCTTTTGATACGCTTTTGACGGGAGAATGATTTCATGGCCGGGACTGCGACGCCAAACAAGGACGGGTCAGCCAAAGACAGGGAGTCGCGCTGGCTGCATTGGGGGCTGGCCGTATCGGTTGCGCTCAATCTGGCGGTCGCGGGGCTGATTGTTGGCGTTCTTTGGCGTGGGGCCGACGGGCCGAGGCGCGATTTCGTGCGTGATCTGGGGTTCGGCGTCTATAGTGAGGCGCTGACGCCACAGGACCGTCAGGCACTGCGACAGGCCTTTCGGGACAAGATGCCCGAGTTTCGCAAGTCTCGCAACGAGATGGGCAAGGATTTGCAGGGGATCCTTGCGGCGCTGCGGGCCGATCCGTTTGATCCTGAGGTTTTGAAGGCCAGGCTCGCCTCACAAAACCAGCGCAGCGTCGGCCAATTGGCCTTGGGGCAGGAGTTGATCAGGGATCTGATGCTGAACATGTCGCCCGAGGCGCGGTTGGCATTTGCCGACCGTCTGGAGGACAGGCTGCGCAAAGGCAAGAAAGACAACAATCGCGGCGATTGAGCCGCGGGCGCGGTTACGCGGCTGAACGGCTGATGGTGATCTTGTTGCGCCCTGC
>JAGPBG010000338.1 GCA_018063485.1 Cypionkella sp. | reverse complement strand
GCGGTGAGGTGAACGGTTTTGTGACGCAACTCCTTGTGGATGCCGGCCAGTTTACCCACTACCGCCGCCGCATCGCCATGGGGTTTGAAGTACAGCAGAGTTACCTCGCCCAAGGCTTCGGTAAAGCCGACCTCGCCCGAGAAGATCGGAGTGCCATCAGTGGCAACCAGATCCTCGGGGCGCACGCCGACATTCACTTTCAGGCCCATATCGGCAGCGGTTGAAGGCACGGATGAGCGCGCCTCGCCGCCCCCTGTCAGCTTGACCACGGTTTCCGCCCCGGTGGCGGTGATCTCGCCGGGCAACAGGTTCATCGCCGGAGAGCCGATGAACTGCGCGACAAATTCGTTTTCCGGGCGTTCATACAGATCAAGCGGAGCGCCAACTTGGGAAATTCCTCCCCCGGCCAGAACCACGATGCGGGTGGCCAGAGTCATCGCCTCAACCTGATCATGGGTCACATAGATCATCGTGCTTTCGGGCATTTGCTCTTTGAGTTGTGCAATCTCGATCCGGGTTGCAACACGCAGAGCGGCGTCAAGGTTTGAGAGCGGCTCGTCGAAAAGGTAGACCTTGGGGTCGCGTACGATGGCACGGCCAATGGCAACACGCTGGCGCTGGCCGCCTGAAAGGGCCTTGGGCAGACGATCAAGATAGGGGGTCAATTGCAGTATTTTCGCAGCCTTATCAACACCGGCGGCGATTTGCTCTTTGGTTTTCCTGGCGATCTTCAGCGCGAATTCCATATTCTCGCGCACGGTCATATGGGGGTAAAGCGCGTAGGATTGAAACACCATGGCAATGCCGCGCTGGGCCGGGGGCACGTCGTTCACCACGATGCCGTCGATCTGCAACTCACCGCCCGAAATGCGCTCGAGCCCCGCGATCATCCGCAGCAGCGTGGATTTGCCGCAGCCCGAGGGGCCGACGAAAACGATCAACTCACCCTGTTTGATTTCAAGGTTGATATTGGCCAGAACCTTGACCTCGCCATAAGCCTTTTCAATATTCGTCAGTTTCAGGTTGGCCATGATTTCCCCCGGTTCAGACACGCTCGGCAAGAAATACCTGCCAAGGCCCAAGTGTTGCTACTCCAGCGGACGCCGTGGCATCCGATGGGGTCATGGCGGCCCATTCGCCCTTGGGCAGTGCGATTTCAACCTGCCCATCGCCAAGATTGAAGGCACAGAACAGTGCTTTGCCGTCGCCTTGGCGGATAAAGCTGAGGGCGTCGCCCGCAGCCTGAAGATCGGTTTGCACGCCGGTGCGCAGAACCGGGTGATCATGGCGTAGGGCCAAGGCAATGCGATAATGTGACAGCAGGCTGTCAGCGCGTGTTTGGGCGGCGGCGGCGCGGGCAAGGTGCTCGGCAGGAACCGGCAGCCAAGGTTTGCCGGTGGTAAATCCGCCGGTGCTGTTATCGGATTGCCAGACCATCGGGGTGCGGCAACCGTCACGGCCCTTGAATTCGGGCCAGAACTCTTTGCCATAGGGGTCTTGCAACTCGTCAAAGCTGATTTCGGCCTCGGTCAGGCCCAATTCCTCGCCCTGATAGATGCAGGCAGAGCCGCGCAGGCACATCAGCAGGGTGGCATAGGTTTTGACAGCCGTGTCGGTCAGATTCCAGCGGGTGGCATGGCGGACAACATCGTGATTCGAAAACGCCCAGCAGGCCCAGCCATCGGGGGCGGCTGCGGCCAACGCCTCAAAGGTCTGGGCGATGCGGTCGGGCGTCAGGCGGTCGGGGGACAGGAACTCAAAGGCATAGCACATCTGCATCCGGTCGTCGCCCTGGGTGTATTGGCCCAAAATCTCCATTCCGCGCTGGGCATCACCCACCTCGCCCACCGCAGCGGCGTTATAGGGTTCCATCACCGCGCGCAGCTTTTCCAGAAAGAGGATATTCTCGGGCTGGCTTTTGTCGAACAGGTGCATCTGGTGGTTATAGGGGTTCACCGTCGGTGCAGTATCGGCGTTGCGCTGTTCTGGCGGCAGGCCGGGGTTGTCGCGCAAGTGCTTGTCATGGGTGTAGAAATTGATCGTATCCAACCGGAAGCCATCAATTCCGCGATCCAGCCAGAAGCGGGCAACGTCCAAAAGCGCCTTTTGCACTGCGGGTTCGTGGAAATTCAGATCGGGCTGCGAGGTCAGGAAGTTGTGCAGGAAATACTGTTCGCGCCGCGCGTCCCATTGCCAGGCAGAGCCGCCAAAGATCGACAGCCAGTTGTTGGGTGCGGTGCCGTCCATCTTCGGATCGGCCCAGACATACCAATTCGCGCGACCGTTATCGCGGGTGGCACGGCTTTCGACAAACCACGGATGCTTGTCCGACGTATGCGATAAGACCAGATCAATCATCACCCGCAGCCCAAGATCATGGGCGCGCGCGACCACGGCATCAAGATCGGCCAGGGTGCCGAACATCGGGTCAACATCGCAGTAATCCGACACGTCATAGCCGAAATCCTTCATCGGTGAGGTGAAGAACGGGCTGATCCAGATTGCATCGGCACCAAGGCCGGCAATATGGGGCAGGCGTTGCACGATCCCGGCCAGATCGCCGATGCCATCGCCATTGCTGTCTTGAAAGCTGCGCGGGTAGATCTGATAGATCACTGCCCCCCGCCACCAGTTTCGATCTGTTGCGCGGGCCGCCGCCGTTGGCTTTTGCATCATGCTCATTCCGTTTTCCTTATTTGACCGATCCGGCCAACAGGCCGCGGACCAGATATTTCTGCAGGGCAAAGAACACCACCAACGGCACCGCAATGGTGACAAAGGCCGAGGTTGCCAGAATCTCCCAATCGCCACCGCGCGACCCCATCAGGTTCTTAAGCTGCCCGGTCATCACCAATTGATCCGCCGAGTTGCCAAGGAACACGAGCGCGACCAAGAGGTCGTTCCATGTCCACAGAAACTGAAAGATGGCGAAAGAGGCGAGCGCCGGGAAGGACAGCGGCAGGATGATTTTCAGGAAGATGTTGAAATCGGTGGCCCCATCCACCCGTGCACTTTCGATAATTTCCCGCGGCAGGCCGACCATGTAGTTGCGCAAGAGGTAAACCGCCAAGGGCAGGCCGAATCCGGTATGGGCCAGCCATATCCCCATGTAACTTTTGCCGATGCCGATTTCGTTGTGCAGCTTCAACAAGGGGATCAGTGCCAGTTGCAAGGGCACCACCAATAGCCCCACGATCCCGGCGATGATCAGGGCGCGGCCCGGAAACTCCATCCATGCCAGCGCGTAGGCCGCAAAGGCGGCGACCAGAATAGGAATGACGGTGGCGGGGATTGAAACGGTCATGGTGTTCAGAAACGCCCTCCCGATGCCCTCGGCCCCCAGCACCCGGCCATAATTCGAGACGGTGAATTTTGCCGGG
>JAGPBG010000337.1 GCA_018063485.1 Cypionkella sp. | reverse complement strand
TTCGGGGGCTTTCAACAGCCGCACCTCGGCACCTGCGGCTTTTGCCGCCTCGGCTGCGATAGTGGCCATCTGGTGGTTGGTGCCGTAGCTGGAATAATAGATGATGGCGAGTTTGACGGTCATGGCCGTTCTCCTGTCAGTTGGGTTGAGAGTTGGGTGCTGCCTGTTGCGGCAACATTGGTGCGGCCCGTTGGGCGGCTTGTCGCAGTCAGCACCTTAGCGCCGAGCGCGCTGGGCGTCGACACTCCATGGTCCGGGGCCTGCGAACACAAGATAAAGGAACACAAAGCTGTAAAGGATCGCCGCATCGCCGCCGTTCAGGGTTGGGAAAAAGTTCTGCGGGGCATGCGCGATGAAATAGGCCACCGCCATCAAACCCGAAAGCACAAAGGCAACCGGGCGGGTAAACAGCCCGACGACCAGCATGGCCCCCCCGAACAGTTCCAGCACGCCAGCAATCCACGGCATCGTGAAAGCGGCGGGCGAGAAATCAGACGCCGGAAAATTAAGTAACTTTTGCGATCCATGCGCAAGGAAGATCAGTGCCGTCATGATCCGCAACAGGCTGAGCATGCGCGGGGCCCATATGGTCTCAAGTTGGTTGGTGGTCATTCTGGTTTCCTTTTATCCTGCTGGGTTGTCAGGCCTTATGCTATGCCTGTTCTGCTTGATGCGCCTGTTAAAGCCTGACGTTTCAGTCAAAAGCTGTGCTTCCTTGCATCAGATATAGGCAGGCAGTTCATATTCTTGAATAGTTATAATCTTGCATTCACTATTGCAGTTGGCGTAATGATTCCACATGGGCGAACTTGAATCCATTCGGGTGTTTTTGACCGTTGCCGCACAGCAGAGCTTTGCTGGCGCTGCGCGTCACCTAGGCATGACACCGGCCTCGGTCACCCGCACCATCGCAGCACTTGAGGCGCAGCTTGGTGTGCAACTGCTGGTGCGCACAACGCGCCAGGTCTCGCTGACTTCGGCGGGGGCGGCCTATGCCACGCGGGTGACGCCGCTGGCCAAGGGGCTGGCCGAGGCGGCGGATGAGACGCGCGAAGGGCAGGGCATCACTTCGGGCCGTCTTCGCATCAGCGCGCCGCTGTCGCTGGGGGTCAAGGTGCTGCCAGCGGTTCTATCGCAATTCGCCGCGCTGTATCCGCAAACCTCGGTGGACGTCAACCTGTCCGACCGCTTTGTCGATATCGTCGAAGAAGACTATGATCTGGCGATCCGCATTTCCGGCCCGCCCAGCGATAAATCAACGATCTGGCGCAAGATCTGCAAGGTGCCACGCCTTTTGGTCGCAACGCCGAATTACCTGCGCGCGCGCGGCACCCCACAGCAGCCCGAAGATCTGGGCGATCACGACTGTCTTGGCTATCGCGATGACCTGGGCGAAGATGTCTGGCATCTGTCAAGCGGCAAGCGCCAGCGCAGCCACAAGGCACTAGGCCGTCTCAGTGCCAACAATGGTGAACTTCTGGCGGCGCTGGTCCTGAATGGTGAGGGCATCGCTCTGCTACCCCGTTTCATCGTCGAAGCCGCTATCGCCGCTGGACATATGGCTAGGGTCTTGCCGGACTGGTCAGCGCCGGAAATCTGGTTGACGCTTTACTATCCGCCCTATGAGCAATTGCCGCTGCGGGTCGCGGTCTTTTCAGACTTTTTTGAGACCCATGTGAATGAGACCTGCCCGCTTTGACGCGGACAGGTGTTTGTGCGGTCATTGCCTTGGGATGGCAAAGGTTATTTTGACGGCGGGGTATCTTGCGATATGCAGGTCTGCAGGCTGCCTGCCGCCATTTCGTTTTCCCGTGTTGCGGTGTCACCCTTGGTCCACCATACATCCGCGCCGGACACATATTTTGCACCCGAGTCTGAAACCACGTTGACGAAGATGCGCTCTTCCCGGTCAATCGGCAAAATGGCAAGCGCATTTGCACCCATGTTCACATATTGAACGGCAAAGGCGTCTGCATCGCCGCAGATATGGGTTTGCGACAGGACACTGTGCGCAGCCCCGAGTTTGAGCGGAATGGAATGGGTCATTTGCGCTGATGGACCTGCACCGGTTTCGTTCCTGTCTTTTGAGAGCAATACTCGCCATCAAGGAGACCGGATAAGGCAGCGATTCTGTGGTTGCCGCCCGTAATGCAAGAAGGTTCTGAACTTATTGGCGCGCGATCGAGTGCGAACTTCTGTCAGGCCTCGTGATGCGGCACTTCCAGAAGCCGCGGGCCGGGGTGGTGATCAGCGGATCTGGTTCATATCTACTTATCGAGCTATCAACTCGTATCGCTGAACTGGTTTTCTCAATCCGGATCTGTTCGATCATTTCGCCCATTCAGGTTGTCGTATTCTCACACCCCCTTGGCATCCAACTCCCCGGTTTGGGCGCGCTCCGGTCCATATTGCAGGCAGGGTGGCGCCAAATTGCGCCACCGCCACCAACGGCAAAGGGTCCAGTAGCCCCGCCTGCTCGGCAGGCATCAGGGCCACTCCATCCGCCAACCGCATGGGCGTATGTTGGGACTGGCGCGGGGCTTCTCGCAATTCCGATCCGTAAAAAGGGGATAAATCGGTGTAAACCAAGATCAGGTGCCGCTGGAAGCAGCGCAACCTGAGGTGGTTTGTCGTGAATGGATATTCTGGAAACATCGACGAGCTTGTGTCATGGGCTGAAATCAGGAAGGTCTTACCTTCCTCACCGTTGCTCTGACCGATCAGATCTGGTCTCCCGGCTGGACGAAACCCGGGTGAAGGTGCCGGTCGGCCTGTCTGCCAACACCATTTCGGGGGTTCATCAGGGCGCGGGCTTTGAATTCTGGTCAGGTGTTTGTCACTTTGCAGTGGTGCTGCATTGCCCCAAGGCCAGTGACAATTATCCGTCGCTATGTCACCAATGGGAAAAATGTGGCTTCTCGCCGCTGTTGCGGGGCCTGTACGCGCTGGCCGACAAGCTGGCCAACAAGAAAGAGTCTGGATGCCCAACGATCCGTATGAGGCCCTCGGCCTGACCAAAGCGGCCACGGCCGATGACATCAAAAAGGCCTATCGCAAGCTTGTTCGTGAAAGTCATCCTGATCTGCACCCCGATGACGCAGGTGCCGAAGCCCGGTTCAAGGCGATCTCTGCGGCCTATGATCTGTTGAAAGACCCCGAAACCCGCGCGCGTTTCGATGCAGGTGAGATCGACGGGCTTGGGGCCGAGCGTCCGCAGCGGCGCTATTACCGCGATTACGCCGACGCACCTGACGCAGCCTATCAACAGCGCGAGGGCTTTGGCCCGAACGTTGACCCCGCCGACATCTTCGCCGAGATACTGCGCAACCGGGCCCGCCAAGGGGGTGGCGGTGATTTTGGGCAGCGCGGTTTTCAGGCTTCTGGG
>JAGPBG010000336.1 GCA_018063485.1 Cypionkella sp. | reverse complement strand
GGCAGATACAGCCCACAGATCCGCACCGCATAGCTTCCCATGACGGTGGCTTCGATCCAACGCGCCTGAATATCCTCATCATCACCGGGCAGGCCACGGGTCACATCTTCCAGCGGTAGTTTCGACAGGATGGCCACCCCGTTGAAACTTTTCATGCCATGCGTTTCCACCTGATACCCAAGTGATTCGAAAACCTCACGCGGGAAGGCCTCATCCACCGATTTGATCTCTTGCAGGCAAACCACATCCGGCTGCGCCTCGGACAACCATTTCGGCAAGGCCTCGATCCGCGCCTTGATGCCGTTGATGTTGAAAGTGGCGATTTTCATGGGTATATCCTTTGGCTTGATCAACGTCTAACCAAAGACTGCGCCCCCGTAAACGGCAGGCTTCATGCCGTTTCCAGCCAATCCATCTGCGCCGCATTCAGCCAAAGCTGATCCAGCGCGTCCAATTCGGCCACGTCAAACCGCTCCAACTCTTCCCAATAACGCCCCGAAGGCGTGTCATACCCTAATTCTGCCTCACACTTTTGGGCCTTGGCAGCCAGCTCAGGGCAAAACGGCAGCGGGCGAACGGCCCCCAGACTGTTGCGCTGCGCCTGCGGAAAGATCAGTCGCGACGGCCCGCTTGACAGGTTTACCATCGCACAGCCCTGCATTGCCGCCAGCACCATCAACCGCGCCGATTTCGCCTCAAGGTTGCGTAAGGTGATATCGTGCCGCAACGGGTCTGCCGTGCCACGGCCATAAAAATGTGTCTGTCCCGGCCCATATTGCATATCGCAGCCAAAAGCCGCGATAACGCGCGGTCGCAGCGCATTCAGCGCCCAATAGCCCGAGGTAAAGGCCATGGTCGCCCCCGCATAGACAAATCCTCCCAGCGCATTCTGTGCCGGAACGAAATCGGTTTCAGTAATCACCCGCTGCCCTGCCACCGCCACGGGGCACCGCTCGGGCGCAAAATCCCACGGGTAAATCGCGAAATCCCAATCGGGGCGGAGCAAATGGGCATTGTTGATCGCCAAAATGCGGTCAAACCCTTGGCGCGGCCAGCCTGCGACCTCAATCGCCATCGGTGCAGAGCCGATCATCAACACTGTCGTCATCACAGGCACCCTCTTTGATGCCGAAAAGATTAGGGCGTTTGCCCTGAATGACCAGCCTTCAGATCGAAAAACTTGTGCCGCAACCGCAAGAGCTGCTGGCATTGGGGTTTTCAATGACAAACCGCGCGCCGATCAGCTCTTCGGAGAAATCAATCACCGCATTGGCCAGAAACGGCAGGCTGATCTGATCGACCAACACCTTTTGCCCATCGCTTTCCAGCACCAGATCATCCGCCGCCGGATCATCCAGCCGGATATCATACTGAAACCCCGAACAGCCGCCGCCTTCAACCGCCACCCGCAGGGCCTTGGACTCACCGGTCATCTCGGCAATTTCCGCCAGTCGGGCAAATGCCCGAGGGGTAACGCGGGGGGGAAGGGTCAATTCCATGACTTGCTCTGTCCTTTGTTCTGATACTACGCAATATAGGGGGCAACCTGTGCCACAACAAGAACGCTGAACGGACACTCATGCTTGCCCCTTTCGCCTGCCACCCCGAACATTCGCACGGCCGCCTGCATGATGAGCGCATGTCGTCCTTCCGCTCGCCATTTCAGCGCGACCGTGACCGCATCATCCATTCTTCGGCTTTCCGTCGCCTGAAACACAAGACCCAGGTGTTTGTCGAACACGAGGGCGATCTTTACCGCACCCGCCTGACCCATTCGATCGAGGTGGCGCAGGTGGCGCGCACCATCGCAGGCGTTCTTGGTCTGAACACCGATCTGGCCGAGGCAATCGCGCTGGCCCATGATCTGGGCCACACCCCCTTTGGCCATACCGGCGAGGATGCGCTTTCGGCCCTTATGGCCCCCTATGGCGGCTTTGATCACAACGCCCAGGCCCTGCGCATCGTCACCAGTCTGGAGCGCCACTACGCCGATTTCGACGGGTTGAACCTGACCTGGGAAACCCTCGAAGGCATCGCCAAGCACAACGGTCCCGTCACTGGCCCGAATGCAGACGCCAAACACGCAGGCCCTTTGCCCTATGCGCTGGCCGAGGTGAATGCGCAGTGGGATCTGGAACTCGACACCCATGCTTCCGCCGAGGCGCAGGTGGCCGCCATTGCAGATGATGTTGCCTATTCCCACCATGATCTGCACGACGGTCTGCGCTCGGGCCTGTTTGATGAAGCCGACCTGATGGAACTGCCCGTCACCGGACCTGCCTTTGCCGAGGTCGATGCGCTATACCCCGGCCTTGAGAAAACGCGCCGCCGGCATGAGGCTTTGCGCAGGGTTTTCGGCCGCATGGTGGAAGATGTCATCGCCGTTGCGCAGGGGCGGCTTGAGGCGGCTCAACCGAAATCGGTTGATGATATCCGCCGTATGGGCACCACCATCATCCGCTTTTCCAAACCGCTTTACCAAGACCTCAAGGCGATCCGCTCGTTCTTGTTCACCCGGATGTATCGTGCGCCCTCGGTGATGGCGGAACGCGCCCGCGTCACCATTGTTTTGAACGACCTGTTCCCGCTCTTTCTTGCCAAGCCCTCGCTTTTGCCCGAAGAATGGCAGCATGAAATCCAAAGCCTGCCCGATGATACCAGCCTTGCGCGCATGGTGGCCGATTATGTCTCCGGCATGACCGACCGCTTTGCCTTGGCCGAACACGAACGGCTTTTCCCCTGATCCAAAAGACCGATCTTGCCCGAAATGACATCGGACTGAACCCGTCCTTGCCTTCGCCGTTGTCGGTGCACAATGGCTGGCGTTTCGTTGGTGCATGCCTGCCATCGTGTTCATGGTTTTGGCGGGGATATTGCTGGCCCGGTTCAGGGCGGGTTCATCTTGCTTGCCTAAGATATTGATATTGCTTCCATCGCTGCCCTGGATATGCGCGCGGTGCTGTTGTTGGCCATGGTCATTCTGATCGCACGGCACTTGCCAGTGCTGATCACGCTGGCGGGCAGTGCAATCGCGTGGCCCGCGTTTCTGCCGCATGCTTGGTGAAATTGCTGCGAAAGGGGGACAAGATCAAATCGCTGCCCGGCACGCGTCTGATATCGCTGGTGCTGTCCGGCGCCAGTCTGGCAAACGGTATGAGCAAGGCCGAGCAAACGCCAATCGCTAAAGAAGCGCAAACGCTGTGCCGCAAGCCGTTGAAACTATTGGCATCGAAACGCCCGGCACATGCGCGCGCCTATTTGTTGGCGCGAAACGCGGCCCACCAGATCAGGGCGAGAGCCAGTGAGGCGATCACATTCCACCCCGCCATCGACACCCCCATCAGTGACCATGCAATCGCATCACAGCGAACCGGGGCCGCCACGATCACATCAGGAT
>JAGPBG010000028.1 GCA_018063485.1 Cypionkella sp. | reverse complement strand
CTCTTGCCCTCGCTGATGCTGGGCGGGGCCGATATGTGGGCCAATACCTTTGGCCTGACAATTCTTGGCACGCTGAAACATGGAAAGACCGACGCGGCGGCCACTGGATTGGCCAAGGATTACGCGCCAATCGACTATCCCAGACCCGATGGCGTGTTGTCGTTTGATCGGCTGACCAACGTGGCGTTTTCCGGCACCAATCACGATGAGAACCAACCCTGTCATCTGAAACTCAAAGACCCGTCGATCCCGATTGCGGTGAACCTGCCGCTATATGCCGAACCGGCCCAGCGCTATTGCCCTGCCGGGGTTTACGAGGTGATCGCCGAAGACGGCAAGGAGCCGCGCTTTCAGATCAACTTTCAAAATTGCGTCCATTGCAAGACCTGCGACATCAAAGACCCGTCCCAAAACATCAACTGGACCACGCCTATCGGCGGTGGAGGCCCGAACTACCCCAACATGTGATCTGACAAATCCCGTCATTTCAGTCAAACTCGGCGCGCTGTAGGCGAAACGCCCATGGCGCACATTGCACATGCCCGGCATGGGCCTTAGCGTGATACCCGTTGACAAGGAGCTTGGCTGATGCCGCGTCGTTTCCTCCCGCTCAAGGCGGCACTATTGATTTCGGTCTTTGCTGCCGTGCCTCTGCGGGCTGAAGAGGCCATAATTGAGCCGGACTCAGGCGCTTACCTTGCCGCGATGGTTGCCGCCTCGGGTTCTGATTTTCAAGCCGCCGCGTCATGGTTTACCCGCGCCATGTTGCGCGACCCCGCAAACCCCGCGCTGCTGCAAGGCGCGGTTCTCGCCAATCTTGAAATCGGCGAATTTGGCCTTGCCGCCGATGCCGCCCAACGGTTGACCAAGGCCGGGGCAAAAAGCCAACCTGCCGCCATTGCGATCCTGACCGCCAAGGCAAAATCCGGTGATTTCGAGGGGATCCTGGCCGAGCAAAAGGCCGGACAGGTGGCTGGCGCACTCACCGACAGCCTGATCCACGCCTGGGCGCTTTTGGGAGCCGGTCACATGACCGATGCGCTGGCCGAGTTCGACAAGATTTCAAAAACCAAGGGCCAGGAGGCCTTCGGTCTTTACCACAAGGCGCTGGCCTTGGCCTCGGCCGGCGATTTCGAAGGGTCCGACGAGATTCTGTCTGGCCGCGCCGCCGGTGAAATTGCCGTCATGCGCCGCGGTGTGATCGCCCATATCGAAATTCTGAGCCAGTTGGAACGTAACGCAGACGCACTGGCCTATATTGATCGCGCTTTTGGAACTACCTTGGACCCGCAAATCGAGGATCTCCGGCGCAGGCTGACCGCGGGCGAGCCGATTGAATTCGATGTTGCCCGCAATGCAACCGACGGGCTGGCCGAGGTGTTCTTTTCCCTCGCCACGGCTTTGAACGGTCAGGCCGATGATGGATATACGCTGATCTATTCCCGCGCGGCGAGCCACCTTCGCCCCGAACATACTGACGCCGCTCTGCTCACCGCAGGCCTGTTGGAACAGCTTGGTCAATACGACATGGCGACAGCCGCCTATTCCGAGATCAAGCCAGAGAACCCGGTCTATTTCGTTGCCGAAATTGGCCGTGCCGAATCCATGCGTGCAGCCGGAAAGACCGGGGCCGCACTTGAAGTGCTGCAATCACTTGCCCGCAGCCATGGCCATATCCTGCACGTGCAAACCGCCTTGGCCGACGCCCTGCGCACCAGTGAAAAATTCGTCGAGGCGATCAAGGTTTACGACACCGCCCTGTCAATGATCCCCAAGCCGGGGCCGGAAAATTGGGCGCTGTTTTATGCGCGTGGCATCTGTCGCGAGCGGCAAAACGAATTCTCGCTGGCCGAGGCCGATATGCGCAAGGCATTGGAGTTGCAGCCAGATGAGCCACAAGTACTGAACTATCTTGGCTACAGCTATGTTGATCGCGGTCAAAATCTTGACGAGGCGCTGGATATGATCAAACGCGCCGTCAAGGTGCGGCCGGACTCGGGCTATATCATCGACTCGCTGGCCTGGGCCTATTTCCGCCTTGGCCGCTATTCGGATGCCCTCGCCCCGATGGAGAAAGCCTCGCTTTTGGAGCCGGTTGATCCAATCGTCACCGACCATCTGGGGGATGTTTACTGGTCCGTTGGTCGCACGCGCGAGGCCGAGTTCCAATGGCACCGCGCGCTCTCCTTTGGCCCAACCGAGAAAGACGCCGCCCGTATTCGCAAAAAGCTGGGAAAGGGACTTGATGCGGTTTTGGCCGAAGAAGGGGCCGCGCCGCTGAACGCTGTCGATGCTGCAAACGGTAACTGAACAGGCCTGTGCCAAGATCAATCTGACGCTGCACGTCACCGGGCAGCGTGCCGATGGCTATCACCTGCTGGATTCGCTGGTGGTCTTTGCCACCATTGCCGACACGCTGACCGCCACGCCAGCCGATGAAACCACGCTGACCATTACCGGCCCATTTGCAGCCAGTATCCCCGCCTCGGCGGACAATCTGGTTCTGCGCGCCGCGCGTCTGGTGCCATCCGACACTCACCTCGCCTTTACCTTGCATAAAGCTCTCCCCGTCGCCTCGGGACTCGGCGGTGGATCAGCCGATGCCGCCGCCACATTCCGCACCATTGCGGCATTCGCTCCGACATCCACTTTGGCGCATGAATATCTTGATATCGCCGCCGCAAGAGCCGGCGAACTTGGCGCTGATGTTCCTGTCTGCCTCGCCTCGGAGCCCGCCCGAATGCGAGGCGCAGGCGAACAGCTTTCTCCCCTCGAAATCCCGCCTTGTTGGATCACCTTGGCAAACCCCGGCGTTGCAGTCCCAACGCCAACCGTGTTCAGGGCACTTGCCCATAAGAACAATCTCCCCATGCCGGACACATTGCCAAACTTGCAAACCGCCAGCGACCTCGCGCTTTGGCTGCGCCATCAACGCAATGATCTGCAAGCGCCCGCCATCACCATGGCCCCCGTCATCGCCGATGTTCTCGCCAGCCTCGCCCAACAACCGGGTGCCCTGATTTCCCGGATGTCAGGATCTGGGGCCACTTGCTTTGCGCTTTTCGCGACATCATCCGAAGCCGAGGCTGCGGCGAATCGGATCAGAAAATTCAATCCCGATTGGTGGACTGCCGCCGGGCGCGTTCTGAACACACCGCGCGTCAAACCCACCCTTCAGGAAATCCGCGCCACAACATAATCGGCCAAATCCCCAAGCATTTCACGCAAGGGATGATCCGGCAGGGCCGCCAACGCGGCCTTGGCCACCTCAACCCAAACCAGCGCCTCATCCCGTGCGGCCTCCATCGCGCCATGCCGCACCATGAGTGCCATGGCCTGTTCCAGATCGCCCTCGGCCTGCTGGCCCTTTTCGATCACCCTCACCCAAAAAGCGCGCTCGGTTGCATCGGCCTTTGCCACCGCCTTGATCACCGGCAGCGTTAGTTTCCGCTCACGGAAATCGTCGCCGACATTCTTGCCGATCGCTGCGGCAGTGCCGCCATAATCCAACAGATCGTCAACGATCTGAAACGCGATCCCCAAGGCATCACCATAGGTAAAGAACGCGCGCACCACAGCCTCATCGGCACCGGCAATCACGGCCCCCGACTCGGTTGCCGCCGAAAACAAAGCTGCGGTCTTGCCACGCACCACTTGCAGATAGACCTCTTCGGTGGTCGCCAGATCCTGTGCCGCCGTCAGTTGCAGCACCTCACCTTCGGCTATGGTGGCCGAGGCATTGGCCAGAATGTCCAACACCCGCAAAGACCCGGTTTCCACCATCAACTGGAAGGAGCGGGAAAACAGATAGTCGCCCACCAAGACGCTGGATTTATTGTCCCAAAGCAAGTTCGCTGTCGGCCGCCCCCGCCGCCGCGCGCTTTCATCCACCACATCATCATGCAGCAAGGTCGCCGTGTGAATGAACTCTACCGTTGCCGCCAGATGCACATGAAATGGCCCGCCATAGCCACACAGCCGCGCCGCAGCCAGCGTCAGCATCGGACGCAAGCGTTTGCCGCCCGCTTCAACCAGATGCGCCGTAACTTGCGGAATCCGGGGCGCGTGCTTGCTGGCCATCCGCTCACGGATCAGGGCGTTTACCGCCTCCATATCCGTGGCCAGATAGACGGCCAGACGGTCATGCGGTTTCTGCGCCGTTTCACTCACTTTAATTCCCCATTCATCAGGCCTCGACATTGCGGCGAAAGCCCGCATAACTCGGCAGTATGAAGCTGTTGCTCAAGACCAACGACCCCACCGTGATCGCCTTCGCCCAAGCCATGCTTGACGGGGAGGGTATAGACAGCTTTGTTCTGGACGTCCACATGAGCGTCTTTGAAGGGGGCATCGGCATATTGCCGCGCCGCCTGATGGTGGCCGAGCGCGATCACTTGCGCGCCACCACCACCATTCGCGACAACGACATTCCTGACGGGCTTTGAATGTTCTCCGAAGAACAGCTTTCACATGACGCGTTCCTCTGTGGTCGCCTGCATTTGTTGCAGCCGATCAAAGGTTACCGCGCCGCAACTGACCCTGTGCTCTTGGCCGCCGCCTGCCCGGCGCAATCAGGGCAATCGGTGCTTGATCTGGGCTGCGGTGCCGGGGCGGCAATGCTATGCCTTGCCGCCCGCGTCCCCGATCTGGTGCTTGCAGGTCTGGAACTGCAACCCGGCTACGCCGATCTGGCCCGGCGCAATGTGATCGCCAATGGCTTCACCGCCGAGATCGAATGTGGCGATCTGGCCGACATGCCGCGCGCCCTGCGGCGTGGCTTTGATCATGTCATCACCAATCCACCCTATTACCCCCAAGGCGGCACACCCTCGCCCTTGGGCATCCGCGACACCGCCCTGCGCCGTGAAACCCCGTTGGGCGATTGGGTGCAGACTGCTGCCCGCCGCCTCAATCCCGGTGGCTGGCTGACCCTGATCTGTGGCGCAGACGGCCTGCCCGAAGTGCTGACCGCCCTTGCGCCCCGCATGGGCTCTGCCGCCGTTTTGCCGCTTGCTGCGCGTGAGGGCCGCGCCGCCCTTCGTATCCTGCTGCGCGCCCGTAAAGGAGGGCGCGGGGCCTTTCGCCTGCTCGCACCCTTCGTGCTGCACCAAGGTCCGGCCCATGACGGCGACCGCGAAAGTTATACCCCCGCCGCCAGCGAAGTCCTGCGCCACGGTGCGCCGCTTTCAGCGAGATTCGTCTGAAGCCTTTGCATCTTGTCTTGATCAGGGAAATCAGAATTCGCCATCAACCAAAGGTGGCAGCAACCAATTTTGCTGCAATTCAAACGCAAACGGCCCAACTGCCTGGAAATGTCGCAAGTCAAGCCTTGAAGATTGCGTGACAAGTTCAGATCTTTGTGGTGGACTACCCCTGTACGCAACCGAAAAGAGGAGACTTGAATGACTGTCACTTCCCGCATTGCCGAACTGAAAAAGAAGCATGAAAATCTCTCGGATATGGTTGAAAAAGCGCAACGAAGCCCCGGATCCAATGATCTCGATATTGCCGAACTCAAGAAGCAAAAGCTGAAACTCAAAGAGGAAATCACCCGGCTGACCGAGGCTTGATTTCAAGCCCGCTCAACAGAATTGGTCCTTCTGGACAGGCTGGCCCGCGCGGCAAGCAAGGCGCCGGCGGTGATCAAAACCGCCGATAACAACAGAATCGGACTGGCCTTTGCAATCCCCGCGCCGATCAGCGCCAGCGTTGACAGCAAGGGCGCAGCATAGGAGGCGACACCCAGCAATTGGATGTCGCCTTTTTTCATGCCGATATCCCAGGTAAAAAACGCCAGTCCCACTGGGCCAAGCCCAAGACCCAGAACCGCAAGCCAGCCGGTTGCTTGTTGCGGCCAAAGCGTTGTTTCAAAATACAAATGCACTACCAAAGACAGTGCGGCGGTTGCCAGACAATACACCACCACCGCCGCCGAAGGCACTGCTCGCATTGCCCGCGAGGCCACGGAATATACCGACCAGGTGATCGCGCATAAAAACGCAAGACCCAGCCCCGGCAGAGCCGCCGCTTCAAACCCGCCACCCCCCCGCATCACCAACAGCGCCGCTCCGGCAAAGGCCATCGCCGCCCCGACCAGATGCAAGGCGCGCAGCCGCTCACCCGGCAGCAACCCCGACAACAGCACGATGAACAGCGGCCACAGATAGGCGATCAACCCGGCCTCTGCCGCGGGCGCCATCCGCAGCGCCGAGAAATACAGCGCATGATAGCCGAACAAGCCCAGCGTCCCAAAGGCGTAAACCGTCAACGGCACGCCGCTCAATTGTCCCAGAGTGCCCGTGGCCACCAGCCATATCAGCCCCAATCCACCACCAATCGCAAAACACAGCGTGTTCAGCAAGAACGGCGGCACTGGGGCGGTGCCCACCGTCAACAGCGCCAGCAGCGACCACAGCAAAATTGCGCTGACACCGATGATCGTGGCGCGCGATCGGGTCATGCTTTCTTCGATTTCTTCGCTGCCAGTTTTGCCGCTACCCAGGCGTGAACCGGCGCAAGTCGGGCCTCGTGTTCGGGGTTCAGGAAGCCCCGATCCGCCGCGCGCTGCCAAAACATGTGATGAGTGTTGGCATTCACTTCGTTGATCAGCGGGCCTTGGGGTGTCAGCACCACATCCCAGCCTAAAATACCGTGATCGGGAAAGGCGCGATGGGCAGAAATCACCAGGTTCCTGGCCTCATCGAAGTAGGGCAGGGTAAAGCCCACCAGTGGCCCGGTTCCGGTCGGAGCCATCTCGAACGGGCCGCCAAAGGGGAAAATTCCGCGCATTGCGCGCAACACCTTTCCCGAAGCCGGATCAAGCAACGCAGCGCCGTTGTCGGATATCCACGTGCCTCCATCAATCGGAGCGTTTTCGGCAGGCACCCTGAGGCAGGCATAAAGCACTTCTGGCCCGCCCTCGGGATGGATCGTACAGACCCTCATCGTGACCACCGCATTGCCAAGCAGGCACGCAATGTCAGGATGCAATTGCAGCCGCTCTTGCAAAAGATAGCCCTGCGGGAATTTTTGCGCAATTTCATCGGCAAGCGCAGCAACCTCAACCTCACGCCCATCCAGAAGTTGCACCTTGCCAGCGCCAAGATAGCGGTTGATCGACACCGCCCCGATGCCCAACGAGCCATCCACGGGTTTGCCGAAAAGCCCGATATCGGGCGGGTTGGACAGCGCCGCAATCAACCCATCGCGGGTGGTGATATGGGGAAAGTTGCTGTAGCGCGGCCCTTTTCCATAAATTACCAGTGTTTTGCTGGTGGGTATGCCCATGCCTTGCAGCACAAAGCCCGAAAGCATCTTGTCATTGATCAGTGCCCAATGGGTCAAAAGCCCATCAGGCTGCAAACCATGATTGAGCGCGTAATTTGATGTCTCACCAATGTATTCGGTTTTCTGCTCCCAAGTCATTGACGGTCGGTAAAGCCCCCGCGAATAGTAATCGACTGGGGGAAGGCGGCGTTTTCCACGCCCAAGCCGCGCCATTTCCCACAATTGGCGCGCCGGGGAAACTCCGTGATTGGCCTGCACCCAACGCAGCATGGTCAGAGGATTCAGGGGATGCGCCGCTTGGCTGGTCAGGATGGGCTGGATTTTCGCTGGCAAATTGGCAAACCTTTTCGCTTTGAGTTGTGTTTCGTATTCCACCACCCTGTTTCAGCGGAGTGGGAGTCTCGCCCTGACCACAGCGCAAGCAAGGCCAGTCAGACTCTGCATAAAGGCCCGAACCTCCGGCTCGGGCCTTTGATATTTGCGCCTTGACCGTATCAAACGACGAATTGCCCGCCATTTGCCGAAAGCGTCGAGCCGGTGATGAAGCCGGCATCATCCGCAGCAAGAAACACCACGCAGCGTGCGATTTCTTCCGGCTCACCCAAACGCCCCACCGGGATCAGCGGAATGATCCGCTCGTTCAGCACCTTTTCATCAATCGCGCGCACCATATCGGTGCCGATATAGCCCGGACAGATCGCATTCACCGTGATGCCCGCGCGCGCGCCCTCGGCGGCCAAAGCCTTGGTAAAGCCCAGATCGCCCGACTTGGCTGCGGAATAGTTCACTTGCCCCGCCTGCCCTTTTTGGCCGTTGATCGAGGAAATATTGATCACACGGCCGAATTTGCGATCCCGCATCCCCGACCAAAGCGGATGGGTCATGTTGAAAAGGCCGGTCAGGTTGGTGTCGATCACCTCTTTCCACTGCCCCGGAGTCATCTTGTGAAACATCGAATCGCGGGTGATGCCGGCGTTATTTACCAATACCGAAACCGGGCCAAGATCGGCCTCCACCTTGGCGATCCCGGCAGCACAGGCTTCATAGTCGGCGACAGACCATTTATAGGCGGGAATCCCGGTTTCCCTGGTGAAAGCCGCTGCCGCCTCATCATTGCCCGCATAATTCGCCGCCACCGAATAGCCCGCCGCCTTGAGCGCCACCGAAATCGCCGCCCCAATCCCGCGCGAGCCACCTGTAACCAATGCCACTTTCGCCATGTTTTCCTCCTCCAGTTTATCCTTTAAAATATTGCTACCGAATGATAAAAGCGGGCGCAAGATTATTGCGCCCGCTTTTCCAATTATTCATCAAAATGTCGTAGCCCTAGGCGCGCTCAAGACACATAGCAACACCCATGCCGCCACCAATGCACAGGGTCGCCAGACCCTTCTTGCCGCCAGACCGCTGCATCTCAAACAGCAATGTGTTCAAGATCCGCGCGCCCGAAGCCCCGATCGGATGCCCAATGGCAATTGCGCCGCCGTTCACATTCACCCGCGCCGGATCCCAGCCCATATCCTTGTTCACTGCACAGGCCTGCGCGGCAAAAGCCTCATTCGCCTCAATCAGATCAAGGTCAGAAGCCTTCCAACCCGCCTTTTCCAGCGCCTTGCGGCTGGCGTAGATCGGCCCGACCCCCATGATCGACGGATCAAGGCCCGCGGTCGCATAGGATGCAATCCGCGCCAGCGGTTTCAGCCCGCGCTTGGCGGCTTCGGCCTCGGTCATCACCATCACGCCGGCCGCCCCATCATTCAGGCCCGAGGCATTAGCGGCGGTAACAGTGCCATCTTTGGTGAAAGCCGGGCGCAGTTTCTGCATCGACTCGATGGTGGCACCGTGACGGATATATTCATCAGCATCAACCACCACATCGCCCTTGCGGGTCTTGATGGTGAAGGCCACGATCTCATCCTTGAACTTACCTGCCTTTTGCGCGGCTTCGGCCTTGTGCTGGCTCGCCAGTGCAAATTCATCCTGCATCTCGCGGCTGATCTGCCATTGGTTGGCGACGTTTTCCGCCGTCTGGCCCATGTGATAGCCGTTGAAGGCGTCCCAAAGGCCGTCACGGATCATACTGTCGATGAAGTTCAGATCGCCCATCTTCTGGCCGGCGCGCAGATGTGCCACATGCGGCGACAGCGACATGCTTTCCTGACCGCCCGCGATCACAATCGCCGCATCGCCCAGTTGCACATGCATCGCACCCAGCGCGACCGCGCGCAGGCCGGAGCCGCAAACCTGATTGATCGACCAGGCGCTTGATTCCTTGGGCAGACCCGCGTTGATATGCGCCTGACGCGCCGGGTTCTGGCCCTGACCCGCCGTCAGCACCTGGCCCAGAATGGTTTCTGACACATCGGCCTTGTCGATGCCCGCCCGCGCCACCACGGCTTCAATCATCGCGGCACCCAGATCATGCGCCGGAGTGGCGGCGAAAGCGCCGTTAAAGCTGCCCACGGCGGTCCGTGCCGCCGATACGATTACTACATTGGTCATGCTATGCGCCCTCTCCCATGGCAATTTTCAGGGCGAATCCCCTTCCCTGCCCGGCAAATCCGGGACGGAAGATTTCCGCCGCTCTGCAGCATGACCTACGCAATGGCAGTGTCAAACGCAAGTTTTGGCTGCGGCCAGCGGCGAATTGTCTGATCGGTCCGCGATCACCCGCTCTTGCGCTGATCTTCTTGCCAGGGAGGACGCAGGCTTGGTGCCCCGAACAGATAGCCTTGCAGGCAATCCAGCCCCAAGTCCTGCAAGCAAACCGCCTCTTCCCTTGTTTCAACCGACTGGGCAACGCTGAACATCTGAAAGTGTTTGCTGATCGACAGCAGGGCGGAAACCAGCGCCTGATTGTCAGGATCGCGATGGATATTGCGCACGAATTGCCCGCTGAGTTTCAGAACGTCGAACAGAAAATCCTTGAAGTAGCGGATCGCCGTGTTGCCAGAACCAAAATCGTCCAGCGCAAAAGCCACCCCGGCGCGCTGCATTTCCTCCATGAAGCCAATCACCAATTCCGGCACCAACATGGCCGAGCTTTCCGAAATTTCAAGAATCAGCCGCTCGGCAACGGTAGCCTCGGCGATCAATCCGCGCCGCAACACCTGTTTCCAGCGCGGATAGCCAATCGAGCGTGCCGACATATTGATCGACAGCCGCAAATCGGGTTTGCTGGCAAGGGCAGCCAACCCCTTCTCCAGCGCAAGACTGTCAATCTGTCGCCCGATTTCATGGGTTTCAACCACAGACATGAAATCTTTCGCCGGAATCACCCGGCCAGACGGGTCCAGCACCCGGATCAACCCCTCATGAAAGGCCACCCGCGTGAGATCGCGCGCCAGAACCACCGGCTGATAGGCCAGACGCACCCGTTTTGAGGCAATTGCCTCGGCAACCATGCTCAGGGTGGTCCGTTCCACATCGGAAATCGCCACGCCCAGTGGACTGGCGTTGCCTGCCATGGCATCAAGCCTTGGCTTGCGTCGTTCCGGCACCATCCCCATTCCCCCGTTGCCCCATCGACGAATCCTTTTCGTCCACACCCGAACAGAGTGTCGCCATAGGTGTAAATGCAGGGTAAACTCATGCATTTAAGTCCAATTGCCCACATCCGCGGAAAAAGGCCCGATATGACAAAACCCCGCTGCCCATGGTGTGGCACCGATCCAGACTATATCGCCTACCACGATCACGAATGGGGCAGGCCCGAGCGTGATCCCCGCAAACTTTGGGAGAGCCTGATGCTCGAAGGCTTTCAGGCCGGGCTTAGCTGGATCACCATCCTGCGCCGCCGTGACGCATTTCGCACTGCCTTTGCCGGGTTCGACCCCGAAATCATCGCCACTTGGGGCGAGGCCGATATCACCCGCCTGCTGGCAAACCCCGCCATCATTCGCCACCGCGGCAAGATTGCAGCCACCATAACCGGGGCAGGTGCGTTTCTGAAGATCGAGGAAATGCAGGGGTTTACGGATTTCATCTGGTCCTTTGCCAACCAAACCCGGCAACCTGCCCCAGCCTCATCGCAAGACCTCCCCGCGCGAACCGAAGCCTCTACCAAACTGTCAAAGGCGCTCAAATCCCACGGTTTCAAATTCTGCGGCCCGACCATCACCTATGCCTTCATGCAGGCGAACGGGCTGGTGAATGACCATGTGCAAGGCTGCTATCTCAGCCCTTGATCAGCGCCGCCAACACCGCTTTGGCCGCCTCGGAATCCCATTCAGCATCCCCGGTCAATCGCGCCACTTCCTGCCCTTCGGGGTTCAGGATCAACGTCACCGGCAGGCTTGCCACCCCCAACTGATGCGCCAGCGCCGATTTCGGATCGCGCAGCACGGGCAGGCCCGTCACCCCGGCTTCGGCATAGAATTTGGCGATGGCCACCGGCGCATTGCGCCCTGTCGCCACCGGCAGCACCGCAATTTTGGGCATCGCCGCCTGTAAGCGGTCCAGTGAGGGCATTTCCTTGCGGCAGGGCGCACACCACACCGCCCAGAAATTCAGCACCACCCATTTGCCCTTGTATTCCGCCAGCGAATGTTCCGCGTCACTGGCATCCAGCAACAGCGCCTCGGGCAAGTCCGCCGCTTCGGAGAACGCCAGTTTCTTCATATCGCCTTGCAAAAGTGCCGGATCAACGC
>JAGPBG010000027.1 GCA_018063485.1 Cypionkella sp. | reverse complement strand
TTGGGCGCAAAAACCTGGGTCGGCACCGCCAATTATGTCGAGCTGATGGATGATGACAATTTCTATACATCGCTGAAAAACAACGTGATCTGGCTGGTGCTTTATATGCTGGCCGTCCCTGCCGGCCTGTTCATTGCGATCTTTCTGAACCAAACCGTGCGCGGCATACGGATCTATAAATCGCTGTTTTTCTTCCCCTTCGTGATCAGCCAGGTCGTTGTGGGCCTGATGTTCGCATGGTTCTACGCGCCCAACTTCGGACTGTTCTACAAGCTGACGGAATGGATGACAGGCCAAGGCGTCGCTGTGTTGGCAGACGAGCGCTTTGTGACCTATGGCATCATCGTGGCCGGGCTTTGGCCGCAGATCGCCTATGTGATGATCCTGTATCTGACCGGCCTAAACAACGTCGCCCCCGATCAGATCGAAGCGGCGCGGCTGGACGGTGCCAAGGGTATGAAGATGCTGTGGTATGTGATCTTGCCGCAGCTTCGCCCCGCCACCTTTATCGCCGTGGTGGTCACTGTCATCGGCGCGTTGCGCAGTTTCGATCTGGTTTCCATTATGACCAATGGTGGCCCCTATGGCTCCAGCCGGGTGCTCTCCTACTATATGTATGAAAAGGCACTGTCGGAATATGGCTATCGGATGGGCTACGGGGCCGCGATTGCTGTCGTTCTGTTCGGCATCATGATGATCTTCATTTCGGGCTTCATCTGGAAGATGTGGCGTGACGAAACCGAGCGTTAAGATGTCCGAAACTCAGCCATCGCCCTGCGCCCGCAACTTATTGCCAAACCCTGTGGAGAGCTGAGCCATGTTTCCAAGACCCATCCAGCAAACCTCTGCGATCACCCAAAATCTATACAAGATTGCGCTGCCCATCGCGCTTTTGTTCTGGTTATTCCCGCTGTTGGGAGTGGCCGTCACCTCCGTGCGCCCGGCTTCTGATCTGGCGCAGGGCAACTATTTCGGAATGCCAAGCTATATCGCCTTTGAAAACTACGCCGATGTGTTCCGCAATTCCGACATCGGCCGATATATCCTGAATTCGTTCAAGCTGACGATTCCCGTGGTTATCGGCGCGGTGGCCTTGTCAACAATGACCGGATTCGCACTGGGCATCTACAAATTCCGCTCGAACCTGCTGGTGTTCTTTCTGTTCGTCGCAGGCAATTTCGTTCCCTTCCAGATCCTGATGGTGCCGGTTCGCGACCTGACCTATCAAATGGGCCTGATCAACACGACAACGGGTCTTGCCCTGTTCCACATCGCGTTTCAGACCGGATTTTGCACCCTCTTCATGCGCAATTTCATCAAGGCCCTACCGTTCGAATTGATCGAAGCCGCGCGCGTCGAAGGCGTCTCCGAGGTCCGCATCTTCTGGTATATCGTGCTGCCCCTGATGCGCCCGGCCATCGCCGCACTGTCGGTGCTGATTTTCACCTTCATCTGGAACGATTACTTCTGGGCCACAGTCCTGACCACCAGTCGCGAGGCACAGCCGATCACGGCAGGCCTGAACTCGCTGAATGGCCAATGGATCGCCGCCTGGCAACTGGTTTCCGCCGGCTCGATCATCGCTGCCATGCCGCCGGTATTGATGTTTTTCCTGATGCAGAAACACTTCATCGCGGGCCTCACCATGGGGGCGGTAAAGTGAAAACCTGGCGTATTGATAGCCCGGCGCAAACCATCGCGCTGGCCTCATCAGGCGGCATCCCCGAGGTGATCCATTGGGGGCCCCGCCTGCCCGATGGCGAAGACCTGGCCCAACTGGCGCTATCATCGGTCCAAGACCTCACCGGCGGCATGATCGACGCCTTGCCCGCCCTGTCGCTGACCCCCGAACCCGGCCGCGCGTTCCAGGGCCAGCCCGGCCTGATGCTATCGGAGGCCGATGGCACCCCCCTTTTGCCCGCCTTCACCTTCGCCCGCGACCGGGACTTGAACGGCGCGCTGTATCTGATCAGCGAATCCGAAGGCCTCACCCTCACCCATAGCCTCACCCCCCACCCAACAGGTGTGATCACCCTGCAAACCGTGCTGGACGCCACCCGCCCGATCCGTCTGCACTGGCTGGCCGCCCCCGTCCTGCCAGCCCCGCAATCAGGTGGCATGATCGACGTTCACGGCAAATGGACGCGCGAGTTCCACCTCAACCGCGTTGAGTGGGCCCCCGGCATCCGCAACCGCGAATCCCGCACCGGGCGCTCTGGCCACGAACACCCGCCCTTCCTGATCCTGGCAGAGGCGGGCTGCACCAACACCATCGGCACCGCTTTGGCCCTGTCCTACGCATGGTCAGGCGGGCACCGGATGGTGGCCGAGGAACTGCCCGACGGCCGCCGCCAAATCCAATTCGGTGCGCCATTGCACAGCGAAACCCTGCCCAACACCCGCTTTGAATCCGCCGAACTGATTGCCGCCGCATCCACCACCGGCCTCAACGGCATCGCCACCACCTTCCAACGTGACCTCCGTGACCGGGTGGTGCAATGGCCCCGAACCAAACGCCCCGTCCATTACAACTGCTGGGAAGCGGTCTATTTCAACCACAACCTCCCCGACCTTGCCGCCATCGCCGACCACGCAGCCGCCATCGGAGCCGAGCGTTTTGTGCTGGACGATGGCTGGTTTGGCTGTCGCAACGATGACACAACCTCGCTGGGCGATTGGACCATCGACCGCGCCAAATGGCCCGATGGCCTGCACCCCCTGATCAACCACGTCCACGCGCTGGGCATGAGTTTCGGCCTCTGGTTCGAACCTGAAATGGTCAACCCCGACAGCGACCTCGCCCGCGCCCATCCCGATTGGCGCCTCGGCCCCTCCGATCAGGTCACGGGCCGCCAGCAGATGGTGCTGAACATGGCGCAGCCACAGGTCCGCGATTACCTTTTCGACGCCATCTCGGCGATCCTGAGCGAATACGACATCGACTATATCAAATGGGATCACAACCGCCTGCTGCCCGTGATCGATGCCGCGCAAACCCGAGGCACCTATGCCCTGTTTGACCGTCTGCGCACCGCCCATCCCATGGTCGAACTCGAAAGCTGCGCCTCGGGTGGTGGCCGCATCGACGCAGGCATCCTTGCCCGCACCCAGCGCGTCTGGCTTTCTGACAGCAACGACGCGCTGGAACGTCTGCGCATGCAACATGAGGCAGCCCTGTTCCTGCCCGCCGCCGTCACCGGCAGTCATGTCGGCCCAAAGAAATCCCACACCTCCGGCCGCATCCTGTCGATGGAGTTCCGCGCCTGGGTCGCCGCCCAACGCCATCTCGGCTTCGAGATGGACCTGCGTGAATTGACCCCTGATGAGTCCGCAACCCTCACTGAAATCACCACCTGGTGGAAAGAAAACCGCGCGTGGATGATGACGGGAACCATCCACCGCCTTGATGCCGCCGATCCCGCCGTGATCGCCGAACAGCAACTCGCCGAGGATGGCAGCCGTTTCGTGGTCTTTGCGGGCCAGTCCGAAACCTCGCTGCAAATCCTGCCCCGCCCCCTGCGCCTGACCGCCCTCGACCCGCAAGCCAAATACACCATCACTCTGCGCAACCGCGCCTCGGCCCCGCGCCAGTCGCGCGGCCCCAACGCGCTGAAAACCCAAAGCCTCACCCTCACGGGTGCGGCGCTCATGCAAAACGGGATCACGCTGCCCATCACTTGGCCCGCCTCGATCTGGGTGTTAGAGGGGCAGCGACTTTGATGCAGAAAGGTGCCACCATGTCCCCAGATTGGATCGCCGTTGATTGGGGCACCTCGAACCTGCGGGTTTGGGCGATGGGCCCCGAGGGCCCGATGGCCGAGGCCAGCAGCGCCGAGGGCATGGGCACCCTTACCCGCGCCGAGTTTGGACCCGCCCTCCTGCGCCTGATCTCTCCATGGCTTTCGCGCAAAACCCAAGTGATCGCCTGCGGCATGGTCGGATCGCGCCAAGGCTGGTTTGAGGCGCCCTATCGCGCCACGCCCTGCATACCTGTCGCACACGCGACACTTACCCAGGTTCCCACGCAGGATTCGCGCCTTGATCTGCGCATCGCGCCGGGCCTGAAACAGATCCAACCCGCCGATGTGATGCGCGGTGAGGAAACCCAGATCGCGGGCGCACTGGCTTTGATGCCGGATTTCGACGGCGTTATGTGCCTGCCCGGCACCCATTCCAAATGGGCGCATATCTCGGCCGGTGAAGTGGTCAGCTTTCAAACCTTCATGACCGGTGAGTTGTTCGCACTGCTGTCAACCCGATCCGTCCTGCGCCACTCCGTCACCTCCACTGATTGGGACGCCACCGCCTTCACCGCAGGTGTGGCCGCCGCGATGGAGCGCCCCGAACGCCTGTCCGCCCGCCTGTTCACCCTGCGCGCCGAAAGCCTGATCGCAAACCTTTCCCCCGCCGCCGCCCGCGCCCGCCTTTCGGGCCTTTTGATCGGCGTAGAACTTGCCGCCGCCAAACCCTATTGGCTGGGCCAGCGCGTTGTATTGATAGGTTCTCCCAAACTATCAAGCACTTACGCTACCGCTCTTGCCGCCCAGGGCGTCACGCCTGAACAGCTTGACGCCACCGCCTGCACCCTTGCCGGCCTTGCCACCGCGCGAGGCGTTTTGCAAAAGGCCCCAATTCAAAAGGCCCCAATTCAAAAGGCCATGCCATGATCCACCGTAACCTTATCGCCATCCTGCGTGGAATCACTCCGGTCGAAGCCCTTCCAGTGGCCGAAGCCCTTATTGCCGCAGGCATCACCCGCATCGAGGTGCCGCTGAACTCGCCCCTCGCCCTTACCTCGATCAGCCTGATGGCTAACGCCTGCGCGACCCGCGCGCAGATCGGGGCCGGAACCGTGCTTTCCCCCAAAGACGTGGCCGAAGTGGCCGAGGCCGGCGGCACCCTGATTGTTTCGCCCAACTGCGACGCCGATGTGATCAAGGCCACCCGCGCCCGCGGCTTGGACTCATGGCCAGGCGTGATGACCCCAACCGAGTGCTTTGCCGCCTTGAAATACGGAGCACATGGGTTGAAGATTTTCCCCGCCAGCCTGATCGGCCCCGATGGTGTGAAAGCCATCCGCGCCGTACTGCCCGCTGCTACCCAAGTTTATGCGGTGGGCGGTGCCGGGGCCTCCAATTTCAGCGCGTGGATCAAGGCAGGGGCTAACGGTTTTGGCATCGGAACCGCGCTGTACACGCCCGGCCTAGCCCTGCACGATGTCACCAGACGCGCCGCCGAAATCGTTGCGGCCTATGACGAGGCCACCAGATGATCTTCGATAACCGCCCTTGCGAACTTGGTGAAGGCCCGCTCTGGCACCCCGAGCGCCGACAACTTTTCTGGTTCGACATTCCCGGCAAGAAACTGCTTTCCGGCAATACCGAGGCAGCAACCGCGTGGAAAATGCCCGAATGCGCCTCCGCCGCGTGCTGGATCAACCACAGCGAAGTGATGATCGCCTCGGAAACCGCACTTTGGCGCTTCAACCTTGACACCCAGGATCTTTCGGCACTCGTCTTGCTTGAGGCCGATAACCCGAGAAACCGCTCCAATGATGGCCGCGCCGACCCACAAGGCGGCTTCTGGATCAGCACCATGAGCAAGACCAAGGAAAAGGGCGCAGGGGCGATCTACCGCTACTACCGCGGCGAACTGCGCGAGCTGTTTGCGGGCATCACCATTCCCAACGCGATCTGCTTTCCACCGGGTGGAAAATCTGCGCATTTCAGCGATACCATCACCGGCCAGGTGATGCGTGTGGCCCTTGATACCCAAGGTTGGCCCGTCGGCTTGCCACAGGTTTACCTTGATCTGACAGCCGAGGGCCTGAACCCCGATGGCGCGGTGATTGATGCCGCCGGTCTGATGTGGCTGGCTGAGTGGGGGGCCGCGCGCGTCGCCGCTTATGCGCCCGATGGCAGCTTTGTGCGCTCAGTTGAATTTGATGCCCCCCACACCTCCTGCCCTGCCTTTGGCGGCCACGATCTTACAACCCTTTACTGCACTTCGGCACTCCAGGGCATGGATCAGGCCGCCCGTATAGCCCATCCCAACGCTGGCATGACTTTCTGTCAACATAACGTGGCCCAAGGCCAGCCCGAACATCAAGTGATCCTATGAAACGTACCCTTGGCGTCTGCTACTACCCTGAACATTGGCCGGAATCCCAATGGGCCGAGGACGCCAAACAAATGGCCGATCTGGGCCTGGTTTGGGTGCGTATTGCCGAATTCGCCTGGGGCAGGATGGAACCCACAGAAGGCAATCATGATTGGGAATGGCTCGACCGCGCCATCGCGACGCTGGGTGCTGCTGGCCTGAAAGTGGTGCTGGGAACCCCCACCGCCGCCCCACCACGCTGGATGCTGACCAAACATCCCGACATGATCGCCCTGGACCGAGACGGCAAACCGCGCGGCTTTGGGTCGCGCCGCCACTATTGCTTCAGCCACCGCCCCTATCGCGTCGAATGTGCCCGCATCGTCACCGCCATGGCCGAGCGCTATGGCAAGAACCCCCATGTCGCCGCGTGGCAGACCGATAACGAATATTCCTGCAACGACACCACCCTGTCCTATTCCGCCGCTGCCACCCATGCTTTCCGCGACTGGCTGGCACAAAAATACCAATCCCCTCAGGGGCTTAACCGCGCTTGGGGGAATGTGTTCTGGTCGATGGACTATGCCAGCTTTGACGAGATCGCCTTGCCAAACCTGACTGTTTGCGAACCCAACCCCTCGCATGTGATGGACTTCCGCCGCTTTGCATCCGATGAGGTGGTGGCCTTCAACCGCGTGCAGACCGAGATCATCCGCAAGCATTCTGCCGCGCCCATCGCCCATAACTACATGGGCCAGATCACCGATTTCGACCATTTCGCCACGGCCGCCGATCTTGATATCGCCGCCTGGGATGCCTATCCCCTGGGCTTTCTGTCTGATCGTTTGCACGCGACACCCGAGCACCGTCTTCGCTATATTCGCCAGGGCGATCCCGATTTTCAAGCCTTCCACCACGATCTTTACCGCGCCGTGGGCAAAGGCCGCTGGTGGATCATGGAACAGCAACCCGGCCCGGTGAACTGGGCGCCGTGGAACGCCGATCCCCTGCCCGGAATGGCCCGTCTTTGGGCATGGGAGGCCTTTGCTCATGGAGCCGAAGCCGTATGTTATTTCCGCTGGCGTCAGGCCCCCTTTGCCCAGGAACAGATGCATGCAGGCCTCTTGCGCCTCGATTCCGTTCCCGCCCCCGCGCATGATGAGGCCGCAACCGTTGCCGTCGAACTTGCCGCGATGCCCGATGTCGAAGCCAGCACCGCCAATATCGGTCTGGTCTTTGATTACGCCTCGGCATGGGCATGGGAAACCCAACCGCAAGGCCGCGATTTCAGCTACTTCCGGCTGGTGTTCGAAACCTACCGCACCCTGCGCCGTCTGGGCATGAACATCGACTTTCTGCCACCCGACGCAACCGATCTTTCCGCCTATAAGATCGTGCTGGCGCCCGGTGTGGCCACGCTTTCGGCGCCCTTTCTTGCGGCACTGAAAACCTATGACGGCACCGCACTGATCGGTCCGCGCACCAACAGCAAGACGCCAGATTTCGCCACACCGCTGCCGCTTCCTCCCAACCTGCCGGGCCTTGATACCACCGTGGCCCGCGTCGAAAGCCTGCCGCCCGATGTGCCGGTGCCCCTGACCAACGGCGGCAATTTTCTGCATTGGCGCGAAAAGCTGGAAGGCACTGCCGAGGTCATCGAATCCACAACCGACGGCTGGCCCGCTTTGGTTGCCACCAAACGTCTGCATTACCTTGCAGGCTGGCCGGATGAAGAGGCTTTTGCGCGCATCCTGACTGAAATATGCCAAACGGCGGGAATCGAAACCGACCCCTTGCCCGAAGGCCTGCGCCGCCGCGACACGCCGACCACGCGGTTTCTGTTCAACTACAACGCCGTGCCCGTCGAATGGGCAGGGCAAACCATCCCGCCCGCCGGGGTTTGGTGGCAACCACTCTAACGCTTGGCGAAGAACCCATAGCCGTTGCCTGCGAGCTTCAACACATTGCCGTCCCGCGCCAGCCCTTGCGCGGGCCCAAGGGCAGCGCCCGCCCCTTCAACCGTCACTGCCACCGCGCCCGGTGACAGGTTGAAAACGCACAATACCTGATCCCCGCGCCAAAAGGCCAACACCGGCTCGGGCGTATCAATAAACCGCATGTCGCCCGACACCAACGCAGCCTCCGCCCGCCGAAACGCCAGCATCGCGCGATAGCTTTCCAGCACAGACCCCGCCACGCCAACCTGTCCTGCCACATTGCGCGCGAGTTGCGCCGCCTTCACCGGCAGCCAGGGCTTGCCCGTGCTAAAGCCGCCATTCACCGATCCATCCCAGACCATCGGCGTGCGAGTATTGTCGCGCCCGATCGGTTCGGGCCAGAATGCTATCCCCTGCGGATCCGTCAGCTCATCAAGGCCCAGCTCGGTATCGGTCTGGCCCAATTCCTCGCCTTGCCAAAGGCATATCGAGCCTTGCAGGCTTAACAACAGCGCCCCTGCCTGTCGCGCCAAAGCCTCGCTTGAAATCCCGTGCGCAGCCCAGCGCGATACATGCCGCATCACGTCATGGTTGGAAAACGCCCACATCGGCCACCCATCCGGCGCGCCCTTGAAAAACTCTTCGATCCTGGTGCGAAAGAAGGCCGCCGAAAAATTATTGCCCATCAACTCGAACGAATAGCACTGATGCAATCTCCCCTGAGCCGTATATTGCCCCATGATCGCAATGGCATGATGGCTTTCACCGACTTCACCTACAGTCGCTGTGCCCGGATATCCGTTCATCACCGCTCTTATCCGCTCCAGCCATGCCAGATTTTCCGGTTGGTTCTTGGAAAACAGATGATACTGCATCCCATAAGGATTGCCCTCGGCCACCGGTTTCACCCGGTAATCCGCCGCATCATCGCGAAATTGGGCATCCTTGAAAAAGTAGTTCACTGTATCCAAGCGAAATCCGTCAACGCCGCGATCAAGCCAGAACCGCAGCACCGACTCCATGTAATCTTGCACCTTCGGGTTGCGCAGGTTCCATTCCGGCTGCTGCGCCAGAAAGCTGTGCATGTAATATTGCTTGCGCCGCGCGTCCCATGTCCAGGCCGGGCCACCAAACACCGAAAGCCAATTGTTCGGTGCCGTGCCATCGGGGCGCGGATCGCGCCAGATATACCAATCCGCCTTGGGGTTCACCCTATCCTTGCGGCTTGCGGCAAAGGCGGGATGGCGGTCCGAGGAATGGTTCAACACCTGATCAATCATCACCCTCAGACCCAGATCATGCGCCCGCGCCACCAGCGCATCAAAATCCGCCAGACTGCCAAACACCGGATCGACATTGCAGTAATCGGCCACATCATAACCCATATCCAGCATGGGTGAGGTGAAGAACGGCGATAGCCAAATCGCATCACAGCCCAAACCCGCGATGTGATCCAATCGGCGCGCAATCCCGGCCAGATCACCGATACCATCACCGTTGTCATCGCAAAAAGACCTTGGATAAATCTGATACGTCACCGCACCGCGCCACCAATCCGCCATCGCATTCTCCATCCCGTTACCGCCAGCATAGAGACCCGCAACTGGCCGCGACAGAGCCAGTTTGCCGCTTGACCTTGGTGATTTGCCAGAACAATCATCCGCTCCAGCGTAAAGGAAGCCCCATGACCAAAGCCCCGCTGCTCACTCCGGTTCTGATCGCGGGCTGCGTGATCCTTTTGCTGAACTTCGCCATCCGCGCCAGTTTCGGGATGTTCCAGATTCCCATCGCCACCGAATTCAATTGGGTGCGCTCGGATTTCTCGCTGGCCATCGCCGTCCAAAACCTTGCCTGGGGCTTTGGTCAACCGCTGTTTGGCGCGGTTGCCGAACGCTTTGGCGACCGCAAGGCGATCATCGCAGGCGCGTTGCTGTATGCGGCGGGACTGGTGTTGTCCAGTATCTCGACCACACCCGGCCAGCACCAACTCTATGAGATCCTTGTCGGTTTTGGTATCGCCGGAACCGGCTTTGGCGTGATCCTTGCCATTGTAGGACGTGCCACCAGTGCCGAAAACCGCAGCCTTGCCTTGGGAGTTGCAACCGCCGCAGGCTCGGCTGGTCAGGTGGTTGGCGCGCCTATGGCCGAATTCCTGCTGCAGTCCTTTCCATGGCAGACTGTTTTTGTGATCTTTGCCGTCATCATCCTGTGCAGCCTGTTTGCGCTGCCTTTCATCCGGTCGCCATCCGTCGCCAGCAAACAAGAGCTGCAAGAATCCCTCGGCACTGTTCTGAGCCGCGCCTTCAAAGACCCTTCCTATATCATGATTTTCCTCGGTTTCTTTTCCTGCGGTTATCAACTCGCCTTCATCACCGCCCATTTCCCGGCCTTCATTTCCGAAAAATGCTCGGCCATTGATCCGGGCGGCATGCTTGCGGCCATCGGCATCTCCAGCACTTCGGCCTTGGGTGCAATTGCGATCTCGATCATCGGGCTGGCCAATATCGTGGGCTCGATCACTGCGGGCTGGCTGGGCAAGCGCTATCCCAAGAAATATCTGCTGGCGGGCATCTACACCCTGCGCACGATCTTCGCCGCAGCATTTATCATGTCGGATATGACACCCACCACCGTGCTGCTGTTTTCGCTGGGCATGGGAAGCCTTTGGCTTGCCACCGTGCCGCTGACCTCGGGCCTTGTCGCCCATATCTACGGGCTGCGCTATATGGGCACGCTATACGGTTTCGTGTTCCTGTCGCATCAATTGGGCAGCTTTCTGGGCGTCTGGCTGGGGGGCGCGATGTATGATCTTACGGGCGGCTACACCATGGTTTGGTGGATTGGCGTCGGCATCGGAGCGTTCTCGGCGCTGGTGCATCTGCCGATCCGGGAGCACCCCCTTCTGGCGCGAACGACTTGATTTGTCGCAAACAAGCCTGACAGGTCGGGGTGCACCCGCCTAGCTTTACCCCATGGCACGCACAAGAACCCGCACCACCCGCGCGGTGGATTATTGGAATCTTTCCCATCCCTTCACGCCGCAGGCGGTGTTTTCGGATGATGCAATCGCCCGCCTGCATGTCGCAGCCCTTGGCGTGTTGGAGCGTGACGGCATCCAGATCAACCTGCCCGAGGCGCGCGATATTCTTGCAGCGGCGGGCGCAATCATCCGCGATCAGATGGTCTATATCGGGCGCGACCTGGTGACTGAGGCCCTGTGCACCGCGCCGCAAAGTTGGCGGATGCGCGCGGCAAATCCCGCGCACGAGCGTCTTTACGCTCCCGGACAACTATTGTTCGGCCCCGGTTCGGGTTGCCCCAATATCACCGACAGGATCCGTGGCCGCAGGCCCGGCAGCCTTGCCGATTACCGCGAAACGATTGTCCTTCAACAGAGTTTCGATGTGATCCACTTCATGGGACTGTGCGTCGAGCCGCAAGACGTGCCGCTGCCGCTGCGCCATTATGAAATGATGGGCCAACAACTCACCCAGGCCGACAAGCCGATGTTCGTCTTTGCCCGTGGTCGTGGTCAGGTCAGCCAATCCTTCGAGATGATCCGCACAGGCCTGAACCTGTCCGAAGAGGATTGGGCCAGCGGCACCTGGGCCTATACGGTGATCAACTCCAACTCACCGCGCCAGTTCGATATTCCGATGGCACAGGGGATCATTGATTTTGCCCGTGCGGGGCAGATGCTGGTGATCACGCCCTTCTGCCTTGCGGGGGCGATGGCCCCCGTGACCATGGCGGGCGCGCTGGTGCTGCAACATGCCGAGGCTTTGGCGGGCATTACCCTTGCCCAGATCACCCGCCCCGGCGCACCAGTCAGCTATGGTGGGTTTTCCTCGAACGTGGATATGAAATCGGGCGCACCTGCATTTGGCACGCCCGAACATCTGAAAATGCAGATCGGTTCGGGGC
>JAGPBG010000335.1 GCA_018063485.1 Cypionkella sp. | reverse complement strand
GGATGAAACTGGCCGATATTCAGATCGACACCGTGTTCATCGGTTCTTGCACCAATGGCCGGATCGAAGATCTGCGCGCTGCGGCGGCGATCTTGAAGGGTAAGAAAAAGAAAGACGGGCTGCGGGCGATGGTTGTCCCCGGTTCCGGTCTTGTGCGGGCGCAGGCCGAAGAGGAAGGGCTGGCGCAAATCTTCATCGACGCCGGTTTTGAATGGCGCCTGGCTGGCTGTTCGATGTGTCTGGCGATGAATCCCGACCAACTTGCCCCTGGCGAGCGTTGCGCCGCCACCTCGAACCGCAACTTCGAGGGCCGTCAGGGTCGCGGTGGGCGCACGCATCTGTTGTCGCCCGCCATGGCCGCCGCTGCCGCAATCACCGGTCGCCTGACCGATGTGCGGGAATTGATGGGCGAGGCGGTGTAATTCGTAAAACGGACGGCACATCGGCTGCCGTCCGCTTTCTGTCAGCACGGCTGAAGCACAGAAAGACCACGGATATGACACTGCCCCCTTGGAACCGCACCTTGTGCTTACGAATTGGAAAGCAATATGGATAAATTCACCAAACTCACCGGGATTGCAGCGCCCATGCCCTTGGTCAATATCGACACCGATATGATCATTCCCAAGCAATTCCTGAAAACCATCGCCCGCACCGGTCTGGGCAAGAACCTGTTTGACGAGATGCGCTATACGCTTGATGGCAAAGAGATTCTCGAGTTCGTCCTGAATCAGCCCGCCTATCGCAAGGCCGAGATTCTGGTGGCAGGCGAGAATTTCGGCTGCGGCTCATCGCGCGAACACGCCCCTTGGGCGCTGCTCGATTTCGGCATCCGTTGCGTGATTTCCACCAGCTTCGCCGACATCTTCTACAACAACTGCTTCAAGAACGGCATCTTGCCCATCGTCATGCCGCAAGAGGTGGTGGATACCCTGATGGCCGATGCGAAGAAGGGTGCAAATGCTCGTCAAACCATTGATCTTGAAGCACAAACAGTTACCACCTCTGATGGCCAGGTCTTCCCCTTCGAGGTCGATAGCCACCGTAAACATTGCCTGCTGAACGGTCTGGACGACATCGGCCTGACGCTTGAAAAAGCCACAGCCATCGACTCCTTCGAGAAAAAGAACGCCACCCTGCATCCTTGGGCATGAGCGAACCCAGACCACCACATCTTGTGCCGCCCATTGGCTAACACCTTGGGCGGCCTAAATTTTTCCGCCAAATTGATTCAAACTTGCAACACCTTCACCTCTAAATCGCCACATAAGATGGGTGATCTTAATCAAGCCGTTGCAGGGCAGGTGGAAAGAAGGCACAATTTGGACAATATTGAGGCAATACGCCATAATTGGCGGGAAGATATCGGAACAAGGATCTGGCATAGCATCAGATCAGTCCGGGTTGAGGGTGGGCAGACAGTGGTTTCGCGACTGACAGGTGCGATTGTGCGCATGATTCTGGTGATGGTGCTTGTCGCCACACCCTCGGTGCTGCTGGTCGATGTTTCCGCTGATGCCAAGCAGATGGTTGCGCTTGTGGCCCTGTTTTCAGGGCTGCTCACTCTGGTTGAATACAACGGCACCTACCCATCTCTGGTTGAATTCCGCGACGCCCCCCCCTTTAACCGGGTGCGCTTTTTGATGTTGTTCGCAACGGTTTTTTGCCTCTCTGCCATCGCGCGCGGTCGCGTCGCCCCTTCGACATTGACCGAATTCATTGAGACGATTGGCAGTTTGATCGGTGCCGCCATGGACTTCCCCTATAGCCCGGTCCGCCTTGCCACCCTCATGGTTGCCGATGGCGCCTCGCTCCTGAAAGTGACGGAAATTCGCACGACCGCCGGAACGGCGTATCTGATCTCACTGATTTCCCTGTCGATTTTTGTAATCCTGCTGAAAGTTGGTGGTTGGCCCAGACGGGACCGCGCCTTTAATGTCTGGGTCAACCTGCCCACATTCGACCCGTCGGCTGGCGCAGATGTGGTTGATCGCCTGCAACGCGACGCGCGCATTAACATTGCATTAGGGTTTTTGCTGCCATTCTTGATCCCGGCGGTGATCAAACTTTCTTCCGCCGGGTTCGAGCCGCTGACACTCACGTCGCCGCAAACCCTGATCTGGGCGATGACGGCATGGGCATTTCTTCCTGCCAGCCTGTTCATGCGAGGGATCGCGATGGGCCGGGTGGCCACAATGATCCGGGAGACCCGCGATGCCAATCGGGTGGCCGAGGCCGATCGGCGTTATGCACCTGTCTGATTGCCCTGTTGCTGGCGCTTTTTGGGGGGCCTGCCGCAGCCGAGTCCATCAAGATCGCCACCTACAATGCCCAACTTTCCGCTCAAGGCCCTGGCCTGATGCTGCAAGCCCTGCAACGCGCCGATACGGCTGAAATCCTAGCTGTGGTTCAAGTGATCAATGCGGTCGATGCAGATATCCTGCTGGTTACCAACATTGATTTTGATGCGCGGGGTGAGGGCCTTGATGCGTTGGCCCAACTGCTTGATAACGCTTATCCTTATCGGCTGGCTCTGCGTCCCAATACCGGTATCTCCTCGGGACTGGATCTGGATGGCAACGGCAGATATGGCGAAGCTCGGGACGCGCTTGGCTACGGCGGTTTTGCTGGGCAGGCCGGTATGGCGATCCTGTCCCGTTTTCCCATTGAGAGCGCCCAAGCCCGTAATCTGAATGATCTGAGATGGGTTTCTCTTGCTGATAATCATGCGCCGCCGAACACGCCGCCAAGCCTTCCACTTTCGACTTCTGGCCATTGGATCGTCCCGATCCTGCTTCCCGGTGGGGCGACGGTAACTTTGCTCGCCTATTATGCAACGCCCCCGGTGTTCGATGGGCCGGAAGACCGCAACGGGCGCCGCAATCAGGACGAAACCGCCCTCTGGTCATGGCTGCTTGCCGGAAAACTGACTGAACCGCCGCCAAAAACGCCATTCATTATTCTGGGCCAAAGCAACATCGACCCGGTCGATGGCGAAGGTCGCAGCGAGGCAATCATTGCGCTGCTCAACAACCCCGCGGTGCAAGACCCGGAGCCGAAAGGGACTGCACCAAGGCAAGATCCCGGCCAAAAGGCAGACGCAGCCCTGGACACGGCTCTTTACGACAAGATCGGTGGTTTGCGCGTGGAAGTGATTCTGCCCTCTGCCGATCTGCGAATTGCAGCTTCGGGTGTGCTTTGGCCGCCGGACGATGACCCGCTTGCCGCCGCTTTGAAAATCGCGTCGCGCCACCATCCGCTCTGGGTGGAAATCACACCGCCACCTTGACCCTGCGCCAGCCATTGGCTAGGCCAAAGACAACCAATTCCAAGCGGAGTCTGACATGGCCAATCCTTCTCTTCTTCTCCTTGCCGGCGACGGTATCGGCCCCGAAGTCATGGCGGAGGTCAAGCGCCTGACTGCCT
>JAGPBG010000334.1 GCA_018063485.1 Cypionkella sp. | reverse complement strand
GCGGCAGACCCGATTGCGCGGTGCCGATCAGATCCCCGGCGCCGCGAATGGCCAGATCTTCTTCCGATATCCGAAACCCGTCCTCGGTATCGCGGATCACCTGAAGCCGGCGTTTGCCGGCCTCGCCAAGCGGGCTTTGATAGAGCAGAAGGCAGGTGGATTGCGCCTCACCCCGGCCGACCCTGCCCCGCAATTGATGCAATTGCGCAAGGCCAAAAATCTCGGCCCGCTCGATCACCATGATTGTGGCATTGGGCACGTTCACCCCCACCTCGATCACCGTGGTGGCCACAAGAATCCTGGTCTGGCCCGCCACAAACCGCGCCATCGCCGCGTCTTTTTCAACGGCGGGCATTTGGCCATGCACAAGGCCAACCACCCCCTCGCCCAAGGCTGCGCGCAGCGCCGCAAAACGCGCCTCGGCGCTGGCGTAATCGACAAATTCCGAATCCTCGACCAGCGGGCAGACCCAATAGGCCTGCCGCCCCGCGGCCACAGCAACCCGAAGATGCGCGATCACCTCATCCAGCCGCTCCGCCGAAATCAACGCGGTCTTGATCGGCTTGCGCCCGGCAGGTTTTTCATCAAGCACCGAGACATCCATATCGCCGTAACTGGCCAGTGCAAGGCTGCGCGGAATCGGCGTGGCAGTCATCACCAACACATCCGCCGCCTGCCCCTTGGCCCCCAACTCCATGCGCTGCGCCACACCAAAGCGGTGTTGCTCATCAATGACGGCAAGGCGAAGCTCTTGAAAATGAACATCCTTTTGAAAGACCGCATGGGTGCCGACCAGAATCTGAATTTCGCCGCTGGCAAGGGCGGCCAGTTTCGCTACCCGCTCGCCCCCTTTGTCGCGGCCGGTCAGAAGGGCAAGATTGACGCCTGCTGCGGCTGCCAGAGGCTGAAGGCCTTCGTGATGCTGGCGGGCGAGAATTTCGGTCGGGGCCATCAAAACCCCTTGCCCGCCAGCCTCGACAGCGATCAGCAGTGCCAGGAAAGCGACCAGCGTCTTACCCGACCCAACATCCCCTTGCAGCAATCGGTTCATCCGCAGCGGCTGCTCCATATCCAGCGCGATCTCGGCAATCGCTCGGGTTTGCGCTGCCGTCGGGCGATAGGGTAACGAGTGCAGAACCTGCGCCTGCAACGCTCCATTTCCCCTACTGATCAACCCCTTGCCACGCCGCAGTGTTAGCCGGGCCAAGGCGAGGGTCAGTTGATGGGCAAACAATTCATCATAGGCAAGCCGCTGGCGGGCGGGATAGGTAGCCGCAATATCCGCGTTGCTTTGCGGCGCGTGGGCGCTTGCAATGGCATCTTGCCAGCGTGGCCAGCCTTCACGGGCCAGCAGTGGCACATCAATCCATTCGGGCAAGCCGGGCAGGCGCGCAAGAGCGGCGCGGGTTGCTTTGAAGATCAGCTTTTGGGTCAGCCCGGCAACAAGCGGATAGACCGGCTCGAATTTTGGCAAGTCAGCAGCCTCGTCGGGGCGCAAGACGTGATCGGGGTGCACAATCTGCGCGATGCCGTCGAAGAGTTCGACCTTGCCGGAAATCAAACGCCGCTGGCCGGTGGGCAGCAGCTTTTGCAAGAAATCACCGCGGGCGTGAAAGAACACAAGTTGAAACTCCAGCCCCGAATCGCGGACCATAATTCGGTAGGGCCGCCCCTTGGCCAAGGCCGGAAAATGGCTGCCCACCTCAACCTCAACCGTCACCACGCAAGGCGGCACCACATCACGAACTGAGGCTACACGTGCCCGGTCCACCCCGGAATGTGGTAGCAAAAACAGCAGATCCTTGGGGCGGGTGACGCCCAGCCCGCCAAAAGCCTTGGCCGTTTTAGGACCAACACCTTCAATGGTTTCAAGATCGGCAAACAGTGGGAAAAGGATTTCAGGCCGGCTCATTCATGGCCTGCGAGTGCGATCCATTCATCTTCGTCGATGATCTTAATCCCCAGCGATTGCGCGACCTTGGCCTTGGAACCGGCACCCGGACCGGCAATCACCAGATCGGTTTTCGCGCTGACCGAGAGCGAAACCTTGGCTCCCATCGCTTGCGCCCGCGCTTTAGCCTCATCGCGGGTCATCTTTTCCAATGTGCCGGTGAAAACCACCGTCTTCCCTGCAATAGGGCTGTCGATCACCCTGCGGGCAAGTTGCGTTTGCACCTGCAATTGCACGATCAGCGCATCAATCGCATCGCGCTCGGACGGGTTGCGGAAGGTGGCAACCAGGCTGCTCGCCACCACAGTGCCGATGCCGGCAATCGCTGTCAGATCAAGCCATTCGGGCGTGCCGGGTTCGGCTTTGGTCATCGCAACCTCGAACGCGGGCCAGGTGCTGTAATGCTGGGCCAAAAGGCCAGAAGCCGCTTCGCCCACGTGACGTATGCCAAGTGAAAAAATCAAACGATCCAACGGGATCTGGCGCTTGGCCTCGATAGCAGCAAACAGGTTCTGAGTCGAACGCTCGCCAAACCCGTCACGGTTTTTTAACCGTTTCACTCCATTCTGCGCATCGCGCGCGGCAAGGGTAAAGATCTCAGCAGGGGTTTTGATCGGCAGATCGGTGTCGTTGAAGAACATTTCGATCTGCTTTGCACCCAGCCCTTCGATATCAAAGGCCCCGCGTGAGACGAAATGTTTCAACCGCTCGATCGCCTGCGCGGGGCAGATCAGCCCACCCGAGCAACGGCGCACCGAATCGCCCTGCTCGCGTGTGGCTTCGGATCCGCATTCGGGGCAAATATGCGGAAAGTTGTAAGGTAGCGCACCAGCGGGGCGTTGGGCCAGATCAACATCGGCGATTTTGGGGATCACATCCCCCGCGCGATAGACCTGCACCCAATCGCCCAACCGGATATCGCGCCCCTCGCGGATCGGTTGGCCCTTGGAATCGCGCCCGGCGATGTAATCCTCATTGTGAAGTGTGGCGTTGGACACCACCACCCCACCCACCGTCACCGGTTTCAGACGGGCAACGGGTGACAGCGCACCGGTGCGACCAACCTGAATGTCGATGGCTTCAAGCCGGGTCCAGGCCAGTTCGGCGGGGAATTTATGCGCGATCGCCCAGCGGGGCGTGGTTGAACGAAAGCCAAGGCGCGTTTGCAACGTCAGATCGTTCACCTTGTAAACCACACCGTCGATATCATAGCCCAAAGTGGAACGCTGTGCCTCGATACTGCGATAGACCTTAAGCATGGCATTTGGGCCGTCGCAAAGTGTGGTCAGCGGATTGATTTGGAATCCAAGGGCTTGCAGGCGATCAATCGCGTCAAACTGGGTGCGCGCCAGCTGTTCGGACAGCTTGCCCCAGGAATAGGCGAAAAACCGCAACGGTCGGGCAGCGGTGATTTCCGCATCAAGTTGGCGCAGTGACCCGGCCGCGGCATTGCGCGGATTGGCAAAGAGTTTGTCACC
>JAGPBG010000333.1 GCA_018063485.1 Cypionkella sp. | reverse complement strand
CCCTGGGTCATCACCACCATGATCAAGGCCCGCCCCGAAGGGGCCTGGGCGCGCAACATGTCATGCTTGTACCAACTGGTTTTCGGCTCTCCGGTCCACAGGTTATGCCCGGCCTTTGACCAGATCCGCAGATCTTGCGGCAAATCGCCGCCCAGATATTCGGTCAATTGATAGGCAGGTGTGGCCGCCTGCGGATGGCTGGAACTGCGGCGCAAAATGTCTTGCGCCCGCAGCCTTGAGGCATCCGACAGCGGCAAATCCCCGTCAAACAATTCCCACAGCACCCGCGCCGCGGCCAAAGGCGTCAGCACGTTCAAATTCTCGCCATCGGCGCCGGCAAATTGTGCTTCCCGGCCATAGCGGGTGTCATCCATCAGCTTTTGCGTGATGGAGCAGCCGGCAAATTCGGGCCAGTCCAGCGCCTGAAACCAGCCGTTCAACCGCCCGCGCTTGACCGTGAAATCCATCCACTCGGCCCCTTGCAGCAGCGTGTCGCCCGTGGTGCCGGTTACAGTATCAATTACATAATTGGTCGCGGTATTTGACGACCACAAGATCATATCGGCCAGCGCCCGCGTCAGTTCGGGCTCTTCAACGATCCGCCCCTCATCCAGAGCGGCCAGCGCATGTACCAGATGAAACGCCTTGACCAGCGAGCAAGGATAGCAGGCCCAATCGCCGCGATGCGCAAACCCCTCGGCCCCTTGCGGCCCCCTGCTGACCAAAGCCAGCCCCAACTGGTCAGGACGGAACCCGTATTGCGCCAGATGCACCGTCAATGCCTCGACAATGCCCGCACCCACCGCCTGCCATTCTGCCGTTTCCTTGAAAAACACCGCGCCCTCTGCCTCCGTTTTCCGCAACTCTAGGCAAAGCCTTGCGCCGCGCCAACCCCCACGATTTACCTTTGCGTACTGCCTCTGCCGCCAATTGCCTGCGCCCCTTGGCAATATGGCACATGCTGTGCCAGACTGGCGCAACCCCAACTCGTTGGGATCCCCAACCCGTCTGGATCGAATGTCAAAGATCATCATTTCCTGCGCCATCACCGGCTCGATCCACACGCCCTCAATGTCGCCTCACCTGCCGATTACCGGCCTCGAAATTGCCGCCAGCGCCATCGGTGCGGCAAAGGCAGGGGCCGCCATCCTGCATCTTCACGCCCGCGATCCCGCCAATGGCCGCCCCTCGTCCGATCCCGCGCATTGGGCGGGGTTCCTGCCCGCAATCCGCAGCGGTTGCAACGGCGTCGTCAACATGACCACCGGCGGCTCTGCGGTGATGAGTCTTGAGCAACGCCTCGCCGCTCCGCTGCGGTTTCAGCCCGAAATGTGCAGCCTCAACATGGGTACGATGAATTTCGCCCTCTATCCAATGGCCGTGCGGATCAAGGAGTGGAAGCACGATTGGGAACGCCCATTCCTTGAAGGTTCCGATGACCTCGTGTTCAAGAATACCCCCCGCGACATCGCTTATGTGCTGGCCGAAATGGGTGCCAAACGCGGCGCGCGGTTCGAGTTTGAATGTTATGACATCGGCCACCTGACCATGCTGCGCCATTTCGTCGATCGCGGTCTGGTGCAGGCCCCGATCTTCATCCAATTCGTTTTCGGCGTGCTGGGCGGTATGGCCCCTGACCCCGACACGCTGGTTCTGCTCAAGCGAACGGCCGATCGTCTGTTCGGTGACAGCTATCAGTTTTCCGTCCTCGCTGCCGGGCGGATGCAAATTCCGATGGCCACCATTGCCGCCGCCATGGGGGGGCATGTCCGTGTGGGGCTGGAAGACAATCTCTACCTCGCCAAAGCCGTGCTGGCCAAATCCAACGCCGAACAGGTGGCGCAAATCCGCGGCATCGTCGAGGCGTTGGGCCGCGAGATCGCCACCCCGGATCAGGCGCGCGAGATGCTGGGCCTGAAAGGATCGGCACAGGTGGCGTTTTGATCCGCTACAGCCTCGCCACCGCCGCCGACGCGCCGCTCATCCATCAGATGCTGGTGGAAATGGCCGCCGCCGAAGCGGCGACAATCAACGCTTCCCCTGCCATTTTGCTGGAACATGGTTTCGGCCTAACCCCACGCTTTCGCACCGTCCTTGCCCATAACGGTGAAACCCCCTTGGGCTTTTGCCTCTTCCTGCCCGAATATTCCTCATGGCGCGGCATGATGGGCCTTTTCGTCCAAGACATCTACCTGCGCCCCGATGCGCGCGGCAAAGGTCTCGGCAAAGGCCTGCTCGCAGCCGCATGGCAAGCCGCCAGCGACTGGTCCCCTGAATTTCTTTCCCTGAACGTCAAACGCAGCAACACCGCCGCAATCGGTTTTTACCAATCCCTCGGCTTCACGCTGCGCGACAGCACCGATCCGCTTATCCTGACAGGAGAGGGCCTTGCCGCCCTGACAACCCCATGATCACCGTATTTGACGACGCCCAACGCGCCCATGATCCGCAGTTCTTCCTGTCCTCGGGCGCACCCCGGCCTTGCCCAGAAAAACCCGCCCGCATTGACGCCCTGCTGGGGGCCGTGCGCCAGATGCGCGGCCCGATCATCGCGCCCCCTGATGCAGGACTTGGCCCCATTGCCGCCGTGCATCCGCAACGCTACCTGACATTCCTGCAAAATATCTACCCCCGCTGGAGGCGTATCGAAGGTGCCAGCGCCGAGGTGATTCCCAATATTCACCCCGCTAACCGCACCGATGGCTACCCCAAATCCGCTGCCGGTCAGGCGGGCTTTCACATGACCGATACGTCTTGCCCGATTGCCGCCAATACCTATACCTCTGCCTATGCCTCGGCGCAAACCGCAATCCATGCTGCCGATCTGATCTTGCAAGGCGAGCGCGCCGCCTATGCCCTTTGCCGCCCGCCCGGCCACCACGCTTTTGCCGAGCTTGCGGGCGGGTTTTGCTATCTGAACAACTCCGGCATTGCCGCCCAACGCCTCACCGATGCCGGTCGCCGCGTGGCAATCCTCGATGTCGATCTGCACCACGGCAATGGCACCCAAGGCATGTTCTATCACCGCGCCGATGTGCTGACCGTCTCGATCCACGCCCATCCCGAACGGTTCTACCCGTTCTTTTGGGGCTATGAGACCGAATATGGCAGCGGCGAAGGGCTGGGCGCCAACCTCAACCTGCCGCTAGAACGCGGCACCGGCGACGATGGCTTTCTCGCCGCTCTTGATCTCGCCATCGCCAAAATTCAAAACTGGGGCGCCGACACATTGGTCCTCGCCCTCGGTCTCGATGCCTTCAAAGGTGATCCCTTCGCAGGCTTGATCGTCACCACCCAAGGCTTCACCCGCATCGGCAGCCATGTCGCGACGATGGGCCTGCCAACGGTGATCGTGCAAGAAGGCGGCTACCTCTGCCCCGAACTTGGCGACAACCTTCAGGCCACACTCGAATCTTTCTGATTTGCACTTTGCTCAAAGA
>JAGPBG010000332.1 GCA_018063485.1 Cypionkella sp. | reverse complement strand
AATGTATCGTTGTGGCGATAGATGCCAAGACAGTTGCCCCCGGCAAGTGGGAGATTTTCACCCATGGCGGGCGCAACGCCACCGGCATTGATGCGGTCGAATTTGCCCTGACCGTCACCGCCAAAGGAGCGGGCGAAATCCTGCTCACCTCGATGGACCGCGACGGCACCAAGGGCGGCTACAACCTCGCTCTAACCCGCGCCATCGCCGATGCGGTCACCGTGCCCGTCATCGCCTCGGGGGGGGTCGGCACGCTCGATCACCTTGTCGAAGGCGTCATCCTTGGCCATGCCTCTGCCGTCCTTGCCGCCTCGATCTTTCACTTTGGCACCTTCACCATCCCGCAGGCCAAGGCCCATATGGCCGCAGCCGGCATCCCCATGCGCCTGAATTGAGGCCTGAAATGACCGCACTCGCCCGCCTTGCCGCCACCATAGAGTCCCGCAAATCCGCTGACCCCGAATCCTCTTGGACCGCGAAACTTCTGGCCAAAGGCCCGGAAAAATGCGCCGAGAAATTTGGGGAAGAGGCGATCGAGACCATCATCGAGGCCGTCAAAGGCGACCGCCCCCGCCTGATCTGTGAGGCCGCCGATACTCTTTATCATCTGCTGGTCATGCTCGCCGCCCGCAACGTGACCCTTGCCGATATCGAGGCTGAACTCACCCGCCGCGAAGGTATTTCCGGCATCGAGGAAAAAGCCAACCGCTGACACAGGCGTGCCATGACTTGTATGCGGGGGTTGCATATACAGGTGCCGCTCTAACCTACCGCACCCAGAACCCGGCCTTCTTGATCTGCGTGCGGATCATCTGTTCGCGCCTTGGCAGATCGGCACGGTCAAACATCTCGCGCACTTTCCTGCCCCGGTTTTGATAAACCATCATTTTCACCGGCTCGAAATCGCGCAAGATCCGGCGCAACTCGGGCCGCTTGGCCACCTCTTCCAGCACCGCGACCACAAGGTCACTTTCGCGCGCATACAAAAGTGGCAGCATCCGGTAATGACAGCTCACATCGCCATCAAGACCCGCCAGCGCCGGCCCCGGCCTTGCGCCGCCAAAGGAATGGATCACCAGCGGCAACACGATCTGATCCAGCCAAGGGTAGATCTCCTGCACCGCCATCACGGCGGGCCGATCATCACGCAACTCGCGGGCATAGCGCACAAACCGCTCACCAAACGCCTTGGGGCTGGCATGAAAAAACCATCCCGCATTGAAATACATGAACCTTTGCCAATAGTTATCGGGCTGACTTAAATCCAGAGTCGGGGTAATATCCAATCCGAACCGCTCATATAGCGCGCCCCATATTTCGGCATAGCCCGGCCCATACAGTTCCAACTGCGGCCAAGTCCCCTCGCGCCGCATCGAGGCCGAAGGCCGCGCAAAATCAAAGCCAACGCTTCCCAGATCACCCACCACCAATGTATCGGTATCCAGAAACAAAAACGGCTGATCGGGCAATGCCGCCAGCGCTTCAATCTTGTTTCCATGCGGATAGCTGTGCCCGAACACCTTGTTCTCAAACGGCAAGAACTCGGCACCCAGCGCCTCCAGCGCCTCACGCACCGCCGCGTCCGTCACCGCCGGATTGCGCGGCCACAACGGCCCCGCCTGCGGTTCGGCCAGAAACAACTTACCGCGAAATTGCGGATTGCTGGCGCGCAATGATGCCGCAAGCAGCAGCGCCTCATATTGCAACCGCCCCGATTGCACCACGGCCACGATGTTGAAATCTTGCCCCACCGGGCCTGCCCCTGTCATTTAGCGCCCATTGCCTGCTTCCCGCTTCTTATTTCACTATAGACCCGAACCCCAATCAGACAAAAGCGAAAGGCAATTCAAGGGCGGAAACTCTGCTCATCCGGTTTCTTGTCCTTTCTCCCCTTGCCGCAACGGCGCCAGATTTCGCCACCGCCGCCGAAGTGAAGCCGATCCCGAAGATGACCCGCGCCCACCTTCGGCGGTCCTGGTCTGATCTGTTCCTCCAATCCGCTCAGGTGGCGCTGCGGCCTTACTGCGATCCGCCGTGCGGTCAATCTATCTGCACCACGCACCTGTCTTGACCCGGATGCGCCCATCACCCTGCCTTGGGTGTAAACCGCAAGGACAAACAAGACATTCCGCCATCGAGCTTGGCACATTCCGAATTGCCGATTTCCCGCACCCTGTAGCCCGCCTCGCGCAAAGCCTCGGCGGTGCGATTGAACCCTGACGCCATCAGCACCAGATCATTGAAGCGGATCGCATTTGCCGCAGCCTCTTCGCCGGGTGCTGTAAGGATCACCCGGTAGCCCTCAAAACAGCCCGAAGCCGCCAACCGCTCGGTTGCAAGGACGGTCTCGCCGTCCAGCAACGAACAATCGGTCTTGAAATGCAACACCCCCGGCGGCGTGAAAACCTCACGCACCTTGTGCCCCCAAGGCGCCACCAACCGGGTCAATTCCGTTATCCCCGCCGCATTGGTGCGCGCTGACCGCCCCACCAAGACCTCGGTTTCCGTAGTCAGAATATCGCCACCTTCGATGAAACTGCCAGCGCCTGCGATCTCTACCACCTGCTGGTAAAGCGCGCGCAGATGCGGGGCCATTTCCGCCGCCTCACCCAACCGCGACGGCGCACCTGGCCGCATCACCACGGCGCCCTCGGGCAGGCACAGCGCCGTATCCTCAACGAACACCGAATCCGGGTAGGCCTCCATCGCCGCCAGTTCCAGAACAATCGCTCCGGTCTCCCGCAGAGCCGCCACATAATCGCAATGATGCGCCAGCATCCGTTCCAGATCGGGTGCGCCGGTATCTACGGCACGCAGCCCCGCCAGAATACTGGCCGACGGCCTGCGGGTGATCGCATGGGTGAAACGATAGGAACGGTCGGTCATGGCATCCTCCGGGAAACTTTGCTCCCGCCTACACCCATGCCCGCCCCAAATCAACGCAGACACAAGCGCGTTACAAACTCGACAGCGGCGACGGAATCGCTATCTGTCATCGTAAGACCAATGCGCGAAAAGGATCAGGACTGCCGATGACCGGATGGAAACAACTTCTCCTCATCATGGGGATGACCTTGGTCGGCCTTGGCATCTGGGCCGGAACCTTGCCAGCAGGCCAAGCCTTTCTCGCCCGCCACATCCCGGCACTTCAGGCCGACAGCGCCGCCAAAGCTGACCCGACTGCGGCAAAACCAAAAACTGCGGCAAAACCAAAAACCGGCGACACATCCCCCCCCGGAGCCGGCGGACGCCCGCCGCGTGTCAATAGCGTTATCACCCAAACCGCGCAGGTTGAGACCAACGCATCGCGTGTCACTGCCCTTGGCACCGCAGCCGCCATTCATGCCGTGGCCCTTACCCCCAAGGCCAGCGGCCAGATCACCAGCCTTCCCGCCACTGCAGGCAGCATCGTCACCGCAGGCGAGATTATCGCCACCCTTGAT
>JAGPBG010000331.1 GCA_018063485.1 Cypionkella sp. | reverse complement strand
TGACGCCAGTTTTCAGATGCATTCGCCCTTCAAGACGATGAGCGAATTCCTGACCGTGGTAATGGAGGGGTTCGCCAGGGGTGCTGCCCCGCATCATCATATCGTCTTCAAGGCGCATCCTTTGGAGGATGGCAGGGTGCCGGTCGCGCATGAGATCAAGCGGCTGGCAAAGCTGCATGGGGTTGAAGGGCGCGTGCATTTTGTGCGTGGCGGCAAACTTGCGGCGCTGCTGAATGGCGCACGTTCGGCGGTGACGGTCAATTCAACGGCGGCGCAGCAGGTATTATGGCGCGGCTTGCCGATCAAGACTTTTGGCGCTGCGGTCTATGCCAAGCCCGAATTTGTCTCAACCCAGTCTTTGGCCGATTTCTTTACCTTGCCCACGCGCCCCGACAGCAAAGCCTATCGCGATTACCGGCATTATTTGCTGGAAACCAGTCAGGTTCCGGGCGGTTTTTATTCGGCAAAAGGGCGACGCGAATTGCTGCGGCAGGTCGTCGATATGATGCTTCAGGCCGAAGATCCCTATGATGCCCTTACGGCAGGAACCGCGGCACCACGGCAACAGTTACGGCTTGTCACCTGAACAATAAAACCAGTTCTGGCGTTTTGTTTCGTCTTTCGATAGGTTTGCAGGCAAAACTTGAGGCAAAATCCAGCTAAAGGAGCCCGAGCAGTGAAGCTATCGAGATCAAGGGGGGCGACAGCCCTTGCCCTTTTGTCTGTTCTGGGCATGGCCGCAGCCTGCGGTTTGCCACGTTCCGGGCCCAACAAGGCAGAAATCTACAAGGGCTCGGTCCTGAAACAGGGCGATGCTTTTGTGGTCACGGTAAATTCCCGAGTGACACGCGCCACCGCTGTGGTTCCGGCCTTGGGTTTTGCGTCGGACTTCCGCAACGCAGGGGTTGTTGGCTCGGATGTCATCTCGCCGGGCGACCGGCTGGGACTGACGGTGTTTGAAAACGTCAAAGACGACCCCCTGCTGGGCAACACCGGCCAGCGGGTTTCAACCCTGTCAGAAATCGAGGTCGATGGCCAAGGTTTTATCTTCATTCCCTATGCCGGCAAGATCAAGGCCGCCGGGCAATCGCCCGATAGCCTGCGCCAGATCCTGACCAAGAAGCTCGACACCCAAACCCCTGATCCGCAGATTTCCATTGTCCGGCTTGCAGGCAACGGCGCGACCATCACCGTTGCCGGATCTGTCGGTGCTCAGGGCGTATATCCTATCGAGCGGCCTACCCGCACTCTGACAGCGATGATCGCCCATGCAGGCGGTGTGTCGATCGACCCGGAGGCCGCCTTGATCCGGGTGACACGGGGCTCGAAAACCGGCCAGATCTGGCTGCAAGACCTCTATGCCAACCCTTCGCTCGACATCGCCTTGCGCGCAGGCGACAAGATCGTGATCGAACGCGATACCCGCACATTTACCGCCCTGGGGGCCACCGGTTCGCAAAACCGTGTGCCCTTCGAGACACAAAACCTGTCGGCGATTGAAGCAATTGCGATTGTTGGGGGCTTGAACACCGCCACCGCCGACCCGACCGGTTTCTTCGTGTTCCGCAATGAGCCTGCCGAAATTGCCAATGCTGTTTTGGGGCGCAGGGATTTGGTGGGCGATCAGCGCATGATCTATGTGCTGGACCTGACGCAACCCACGGGCATGTTCGAAGCGCGCGATTTCCTCGTGCGCGATGGCGATACGGTTTATGTGACTGAGGCACCCTTCGTGCAATGGCAAAAAACCCTTTCAGCGATCACCGGCTCGGCCGGGGCGGCGGCGTCGCTGCGCTCGACCGCCAGCGGCACGCCTTGAGTCAGGGCTTGCCCGGTTCCATGAATGCAATTCAGGCCGCCGGGGCACTTCCCCGGCGGCTTTATTATTACAATGCCGGTTTCTTGCGCGATCGGCGGCTGCGGCGGATATTGCAGCTTGCGGGTCCTGATCTTCGCCTTGGCCTGCCCGGCCCCGAGGATGGTGTGGTGGTCTGGGGCCGCTCGCCCTATGCCCGTCGCGGCGAGACGGTTGCAGCGCGGCGCAATGTGCCGGTGGTGCGGATCGAGGATGCGTTGTTGCGCTCGATCCGGCCCGGACGCATGGGCGACGCACCGATTGGCCTGATGATTGACGGGCTGGGTGTGCATTTCGACAGTTCTGCGCCTTCGGCACTGGAAATCATTCTGGCGACCAACGCCTTTGATGATTCGGCACTGCTGCAACGGGCGCGTGACGGGATCGAACGGTTGCGGGTGCTGGATCTGTCAAAATACAACCTGCATACCGACACCACCTGCCCTGCCCCCGGCTATGTTCTGGTGATAGATCAAACCCTTGGCGATGCGTCGATCCGCCATAGCGGGGCAAGCGCTACCACTTTTCGCGAAATGCTGACACAGGCGCAACTGGATCATCCGGCCGCGCGCATTGTGATCAAGATCCATCCCGAAACGCAAAACGGGCTGCGCGCAGGCCATTTCGGGCCAGCTGATGCGGTGGGGCGTATCAGCCTGTGCAGCGGCCCGGTTTCGCCCTGGGCGCTTTTGGAAGGGGCCATCGCGGTCTATACGGTTTCGTCGCAAATGGGGTTCGAGGCGATTCTGACGGGCCATCGCCCGATGGCGTTCGGTCAGCCGTTCTATGCAGGCTGGGGCCTGACGCGTGATGTGAATCCGCTGGCGCGGCGAACCAGAGTGTTGACACGCACACAGCTTTTTGCAGGAGCAATGATCCTGGCCCCGGTCTGGTATGATCCTTGCCGCGACCGGCTTTGCAGCTTTGAAGATGCCGTGGATCAGTTGGAGGCCGAGGCGCGCGTCTGGCGGCAAGACCGTTTGGGCCATGTGGCGACAGGGATGCGTCTGTGGAAACGCGCACGGTTGCAAGCGGTATTTGGCAGTATCAAGCCGCTGATATTCAGTGAGAGTTCTGAGACTGCTGGCAAGTTGGCACTTGAAAAAGGCCGGTCGGTGCTGGTTTGGGCGGCCAAGGAGCGCGCGTCGTTGCAAGCCACTGGCGTTCCGATCCTGCGGGTCGAGGATGGTTTTATCCGCTCGCGCGGGTTGGGTGCGGAACTGGTGCCGCCGCTTTCCTTGGTGGCCGATGATCTGGGGATTTATTATGACCCCAGCCGCGACAGCCGCTTAGAGCGTCTGATCGCCACGCCACTGCAACCTTGGGCGAAACGCCGGGCCGAGCGGCTGCGCGCGGGTCTGATCGCGGCAAGATTGAGCAAGTATAATCTGAGTGGTGCGGCCTTGCCAAATCTGGGCGAAGGCCGGAAAATTCTGGTGCCGGGTCAGGTGGAGGATGATGCCTCGATCCTGTTGGGTGCCGGTACGGTGAAAACCAACCTTGCGCTGTTGCAGGCGGCGCGCGCGGCGAATCCCGGCGCGCGCATCATCTACAAACCTCATCCCGATGTCGAAGCAGGTCTGCGCCCCGGTGCAATTGATGCCAATGG
>JAGPBG010000330.1 GCA_018063485.1 Cypionkella sp. | reverse complement strand
GCATATCGGGGCATCGCCTGCCGCGCAGTCTTATATCGTGATCGACAAGATCATGGCGGCAGTCAAGACGACGGGGGCCGAGGCGGTGCATCCGGGCTATGGGTTTCTGAGCGAGAACATGAATTTCGCAGCGGCGCTGGAGGCGGCTGGCGTGGTGTTTGTTGGTCCGCCTAGCCCCGCGATCGAGGCGATGGGTGACAAGATCACCTCGAAGAAACTGGCGATGGAGGCGGGGGTTTCCACGGTTCCGGGGCACATGGGCCTGATTGCCGATGCCGAAGAGGCGGTGAGGATCGCCACCCAGATCGGTTATCCGGTGATGATAAAGGCGTCGGCGGGCGGTGGCGGCAAGGGGATGCGGATCGCCTGGGATGACGCCGAGGCGCGCGAGGGGTTTCAGTCGTCAAAGAACGAGGCGGCGGCCAGTTTTGGGGATGACCGGATTTTCATCGAGAAATTCGTCACGCAGCCGCGCCATATCGAGATTCAGGTTCTTGCAGATAAGCACGGCAATTATGTCTATCTGCACGAGCGGGAATGCTCGATCCAGCGCCGCAACCAAAAGGTGATCGAAGAGGCGCCTTCGCCGTTTCTGGATGAGGCGACACGCAAAGCGATGGGAGAGCAGGCCTGTGCCTTGGCGAAGGCGGTTGGCTATACATCGGCAGGCACGGTGGAATTCATCGTCGATGGCAACCGGAACTTCTATTTCCTTGAAATGAACACGAGGTTGCAGGTGGAACATCCGGTCACCGAGTTGATCACCGGCGTCGATCTGGTCGAGCAGATGATCCGCGTGGCGAATGGCGAGGCCTTGCCGTTCAAGCAGGCCGATCTGAAGATCAACGGCTGGGCGATGGAAAGCCGGCTTTACGCCGAAGACCCCTATCGCAATTTCCTGCCCTCTATCGGAAGGCTCACGCGCTATCGGCCTCCGGTGGAGGGGATCACGGAGCGCGGCGGCATCGTGCGCAATGATACCGGCGTATTTGAGGGCGGCGAGATCAGCATGTTCTATGATCCGATGATCGCAAAACTTTGCACCTGGGCCCCAACGCGGGCCGAGGCGATGGCCGAGATGCGGCTGGCTCTGGATACGTTCGAAGTTGAAGGCATCGGGCATAACCTGCCGTTCGTGGGCGCTGTGATGGACCATCCGCGCTTTCAATCGGGCAATATCACCACCGCCTTTATTGCCGAGGAATACCCCAATGGCTTTCAGGGGGCTAGGTTAGACGCCGACACTTTGGCCCGCGTGGCTGCGGCGGCGGCGGCGATGAATCGGGTGGCGGAAATCCGGCGTACGCGGATTTCGGGCACGATGGACAATCACGAACGCCGGGTGGGTGATGATTGGGTGATTTCCGTGCAAGACGCGGAATTTTCGGTGAAAGTCGCGGCGGATCATCAGGGGTCCACGGTGATTTTCGAGGATGGCCATTCCCGCCGGGTCACTTCGGATTGGACGCCGGGCCAGCCTTTGGCGCGGCTGATGGTGGATGGCGCGCCACTGGTGATGAAGGTCAGCAAGATCTCGGGCGGCTTCAGATTGCGGCTGCGCGGGGCCGATCTGAAATGTCATGTCCGCAGCCCGCGTCAGGCCGAACTTGCGCGGTTGATGATCGAAAAGACCCCGCCCGATACGTCGAAATTCCTGCTTTGCCCGATGCCGGGGCTGGTGGCCAAGATCATGGTCGCGGTGGGCGACGAGGTGCAAGAGGGGCAGGCGCTGGCGACGGTTGAGGCGATGAAGATGGAAAACATCCTGAAAGCCGAGCGCAAGGGCGTGGTCAAAGCGGTGAAGGCAGCAGCGGGCAGCAGCCTGAAGGTGGATGAAGTGATCATGGAGTTTGAATGAGAGGCACCGGAATGTTCATCAGCGCCCGGCGGGATTGCGTTCCAGAACCTCGATCAGGCGCGAGGGGAATTTGTCGATGGCGCGGGTGATCTCACGCACATCCCAAGGCAGGGGTTTGCGTATTTCGGGTTGCAGATCCTTGTCAAGGATCACCAGTGAAAACCCGCGCGGTCGCAGTTTCTTGCGCAGATCCGAAGGCGGATTCGGGATGGTGTCGGTGATGACGATGACATCGCGTTCCTCAAGTGCAGCCGGATCCTTGGACAACAACTCCATCTGGCGCAGAAAATCGGGGTTGTTGGGCGAATCTGCGAACACCACGATCGGGCGTTTGAGATAGAGCAGATCGGCCTCGACAACATCGGCGGCTGGAATGGGTTTGAATACAATGTCTTGCGCGTTGACCCCAAGGGGCAGGGTGGCAAGGGCGAGAAGCGACAGGATGCGAAGGATCATGCCTTTAATATAGGGCAGGGCGCGCATCAAACCAAGCCGGGGTTTTGACCTGCGGTGAATGGAGGATAAAATGGCGGATAAAGTGGCAGATTGGGCAGCCCTGGCTTCAAAAGAGATGAAGGGCAGTTCTGCGGAAAGCCTCACCTGGCACACGCTGGAGGGCATTGCGGTCAAGCCGCTTTATACCGCTGCCGATGTGGAGGACTTGCCGCAAATGGGCGAAATGCCGGGGTTTGCCCCCTATACGCGCGGTGTCAAGGCCACGATGTATGCAGGCCGACCTTGGACCATCCGGCAATATGCCGGGTTCTCAACTGCCGAGGCAAGCAATGCGTTTTATCGCAAGAACCTCGCCGCCGGGCAGCAGGGTGTTTCGGTGGCTTTTGATCTGGCAACGCATCGAGGCTATGATTCAGACCATCCGCGCGTGGTGGGCGATGTCGGCAAAGCGGGCGTGGCGATTGACTCGGTTGAGGACATGAAGATCCTGTTCGACGGGATACCCTTGGAAAAGGTAAGCGTTTCCATGACGATGAACGGCGCAGTGATCCCGATTCTGGCCAGTTTCATCGTAGCGGGCGAAGAGCAGGGCGTGGATCGCAGCCTGCTGTCAGGGACCATTCAGAATGATATCCTGAAAGAGTTCATGGTGCGCAACACCTATGTCTACCCGCCCGAACCCTCAATGCGGATCGTGGCCGATATCATCGAATACACCTCGGCCCATATGCCTAAGTTCAACTCGATTTCGATCTCCGGCTATCACATGCAGGAGGCCGGGGCCAATCTGGTGCAGGAACTGGCCTATACTCTGGCGGATGGCCGCGAATATGTGCGTATTGCGATTGCGCGCGGCATGGATGTGGATGATTTCGCGGGGCGGCTGTCGTTCTTCTTCGCCATCGGGATGAATTTCTTCATGGAGGCGGCGAAACTGCGGGCGGCGCGGATGCTGTGGCATCGGATCATGGCGGAGTTTGAGCCGAAAAAACCGGTCAGCTCGATGCTGCGCACCCATTGCCAGACCAGCGGAGTGTCCTTGCAAGAGGCCGACCCCTTTAACAACGTCATCCGCACCGCCTATGAGGCGATGTCGGCGGTTTTGGGTGGCACCCAGTCGTTGCACACCAATGCCCTGGATGAGGCGATTGCTTTGCCC
>JAGPBG010000329.1 GCA_018063485.1 Cypionkella sp. | reverse complement strand
GCGCAGCGGCTTGTCCATGATGTTTCCCAGCCGATACTCTGGATAAACAAAGTGGTCGCAAGCATAAACATCGCCGTTATGTTCGAGCGCAAGTGCTGTGCCACAGGTTTCGGCAAATATGCACAGCGAGGACCGCCATCCTGCCCAATGCCTGATCTGACTTTCAAAAAGCTGCACGAACACCCGGCCCACATCCTGCCGGAACCAGATGTCGAAGATGTCACACAGGAACTTGCCATAGGCCTTGGGGGTTACGCTCCACTCCGTCAGCGCATTGCCCGGATCGGCATCAATCTGCGGTGCCGCCGCAAGGCCGCCTGCAGCCCGCTTGCGTTCGACAATGGGAATGAACTGCACAAATGGCGAACCGAGGCTGCGCAGAAAGCGGTAAAGGTCTTTGCCACGGGCCACGTTGGCGTGGTGAACGGTGGTCAGAATATTGAACTCGACACCGGCCATGCGCAAATGGTCCAGCCCTTGCATCACGGCATCAAAGCTCGGACGGCCCGCGCGGTCGGTCCGGTAGCGGTCATGCAGCTTTCTGGGGCCGTCAACACTTATCCCGACAAGGAATTTCTCTTTCGCCAGAAAGGCTGCCCATTGCGCATCGAGCAAAATCCCATTGGTCTGAAGCGTGTTGGCGATCCGCAATCCCTGAGGCCGGTGTTTGGTCTGGAACGCCACGATCCGGCGGAAATAGTCCAGCCCGAGGAGGGTCGGCTCGCCACCTTGCCAGGCAAACAGCGCCTCGGACTGGCCGGTCTCGACCGAGGTGGCAATCAGGTCTTTGATGTAGCGTTCCAGCACATCGTCGGACATTCTGAACTTCTTTTCGCTCGGATATAGCTCTTCCTTGTCAAGGTAATAGCAGTATTCACAATCAAGATTGCAGCGCGGCCCGATCGGCTTGGTCATGATGTGGAATGGGGCCGGTTTGCGCATGGGTCACTCTCCGCTCTATCTCGATATGTCGGCTCCCAAGCGGCAGATACACCCCGCTGATCTGCCCTTGGAATTGCGCCAGGACACCCGGCAACATCCGGTAAGTGCCAAGACTTTGGTTCATGCACGAATGAGCCTCAACCAATCACCACCCGCGGCGGCCCTCCAGCCGCCTGAACAGAGCCGATAACACCAGCCGATGCAAATCCATGGCGCAGGAAAATTGCCAGAACGGCATCCAATGCTGCGGGTCTGCACGACACCAGCAGGCCACCACTGGTCTGCGGGTCGGACAGCAGTGCCCGATCCTCGGCCGCAAATCCCGGCGGGACAACAACGGCGTCGCCATAGCTCGACAGGTTCCGGCCTGACGCACCGGTGACAAATCCCTGTGCCGCCAGCGACCGGGCGCCGCCCATGCATGGCACCGCCCCCCAATCAAGATGCAGCTCGCAATTCGAGCCGCGCGCCATTTCCAACGCATGGCCCGCCAATCCAAACCCGGTCACATCCGTCATCGCATTCATGCCTGCAAGTGCAGCAAGCTCTGGCCCCGGCGTGTTCAACTGCGTCGTCGTCGCAATCATCTCACCATAGCCGGCATCGCTGAGAGCCCCTTTTTTCAGGGCCGCCGACATCACTCCGACACCGATCGGCTTGCCCAGCACCAGAAGATCGCCGGGTTTGGCCCCTGAATTTCGCTTTACCTGATCAGGGTGGACCAGACCAAGGGCAACCAGGCCGTAAATCGGTTCGACGGAATCGATGGTGTGACCACCCGCTATCGGAATTCCGGCGAGGCGACAGGTTGCAGCCCCCCCTTCCAGGATACGGCCGATGGTTTGTGGTGACAGCACGTTGATCGGCATACAGACCAGCGCCAGCGCCATGATCGGCCTGCCCCCCATGGCGTAGACATCGCTGATGGCATTGGTTGCGGCGATCCGGCCAAAGTCGAATGGGTCGTCCACGATCGGCATGAAGAAATCGGTCGTGGCAACCAGTGCTTGCGTATCATTAAGCCGGTACACTGCGGCATCATCCGAGGTTTCAATCCCGACCAGCAGTTCCTTTGGGAGCGGCATGCAAGCGCTGGCCCTGAGAATGCTTGCCAACACATCAGGGGCAATCTTGCAGCCGCAGCCCCCACCATGCGACAGCGAGGTCAACCGCGGCTCTTGCTGCATCTTTTGCGGGCTCACACTGACACCCTGCTGCCATACCGCTTGCATCTGCACATCCGATTGCCACCTTTCAAAGGCCGCAGTTGATCGCCGTCTCAAAAGAACTCAAGCAATCTTGCGGCGAAGCCCCGAATTCCACCCCAACAATGCAGCGGCTTAAGAGCGGGGATTTCAACTTCGCGCACAGCTATCACGTCGAACAACGCGGTCAATGCCGCCACATAGCTTGGGGCGTCACTGCGTCACTATGTCAAACCGCCGACGAATGAGTTCGGCAGCATCTGGGCTTGAGTGGATCTGTCTAGGCGTGGTGAATTGGGTCAACATGGCCTGGGTGCCCCAAGGTGCGATCACACGACTGTATCGCCTCAGCAGGTGGCCGCGCATCAAGGGGCGGCATTTCGGCAGTTTGAAATGTGTAAATGCAACTTGAGTCTTGATCATTAAATGACTGTATTTCAACCTCAGGCCTTCATCGTGGCCAGGGCAATCTGGCAAGCCCCAAAGAGTCCTTGCACTCCACATTTCACGGGAATTTCAGCGAAATCTGACTGTCAGAACCAAACCCGACGTGGAAGAAGATTATCCCCATCACATGTCGGGCGGGATGCGTCAGCGGGTGATGATCGCGTTGGCGCAGGCCTGCAACCCGGAAATCCTGATCACGGATGAGCCGACAACGGCGCTGGATGTCACCCTCCAAAGCCAGATCATGGATTTGATCCTGGGGCAGAAAGAGGAAATTGGCAGCGCGGTTTTGATGATCACCCATGATCTGGGCGTTATTGATGCTTGTGGGGGCGAAAGAGATGAAACTGGCGCCGCCTCTATCGCAGCGATTGAACAGTTCTATCAGGACTCGCAATAAACTGTCTTTTGTCCAACACACCGCGATTTGATCACGGAAATTGCGGTGGGGTATCGCCAGCCCAGCTTGAAGACCCCCCAGGAAAGCCGCCATTCAAAACTGAATGACGGCTTTTTCGTCAATCATCTGTTGAAGATTCAAGAACGCATGTGTGCGGCTATTCTCGATGTGCTTGGACAGCAACTCGCGCGCGCGCGGCAAATCCCGCGCCAGAATGGCGTCAAGGATATCCCCGTGATCAAGTTGGTTCGACTGCTCGCGCGTCACATAGCCAAGGCTGGTCTTGTATTTCAGATGCAGGATATCAAAGACATTCTTCAGCGCATCAAGCTGGATTTTCTGGCCCGAAAGCCGGGCGATCGCCAGATGAAAATTCATGTCGGCAATCAATTTCTGATGCGGCAAATTCCCCTTCAGCGTTTCCAGATAGACCTGATGCACCGCCCGCAATGCAGCTTCTCCAGCGCCGTCCAGCCGGGCAATCGTAT
>JAGPBG010000328.1 GCA_018063485.1 Cypionkella sp. | reverse complement strand
CGTATGCCGCGCGCGGTTTGGTTCAGAAAGATCGCAATGAACAAGCCGGCAGGGACGGCCAGCATATAAAGCACCAGCCAGATCACGTTGTTTTTCAGCGATGTATAGAAATTGTCATCATCCATCAGCTCGACATAATTGGCGGTGCCGACCCAGGTTTTTGCGCCCAAACCGTCCCAATCGTAAAACGACAGCCACATGGATTGAAAGATCGGGATCAGCACATAAACGGCGAACATCGCCATGCCGGGGGCGAGAAACAGCCAGGGCGCCAGTTTGCGCTGATTGGTTTTCCAATAGGCGGTCATGGGGTCTCCGACGGTCTGCTGCGGGAAAAGAAAGCGGGCGCCTTCGAAAAGGCGCCCGTGATCAGGTTACTTGTAGGCGTTGCCGCGCACTTTTTCGAGCCGCTCAAGAATGGCGTCCAGGCGGTCCGGGTGAACCATGAACTCCTGGAAGCCTTCCATGCCAGCCTTGGCCATTTCCGCAGGAGCGTCACGGTCAAAGAACTGGGCCAGAGCATAGGCCGAGGACAGCGATTCGAAGCCAGCCTGAAGGAAGGGATCGTCGCCCACGGTCGAGTTCTTGTTCGTTGGCAACTGACCGATCGCCTTGTTCAGCTTGGTTTGGGCATCTGCCGAGGCAACGAAGGCGAGGAATTTCTTGGCATCATCGACGTTCTTTGCTCCGGCCGGGATGTGGATGGTGTCGGTCGGGGCCTCTTCTGCCCGAGGCACGCCAGCGGTGATTTCGGGGAAGACCATGAAACCAAGGTTGTCGTTGGTCATGCCGCCTTTCTTGAACACGTCAACGGCAAAGTTGCCCATGACATAGTTCGCAGCCTTGCCCTGAACCATCAGCGCCGCCGCATCCTGCCAATCAATTGCCGCGTGGTTGGCGGTGATATAGGGCTGGAATTTGGCCCATTCGGCAAAGACCGCTTTCACACGGTCATCGGTCCAGGCGACTTTTCCACCGGTGAGTTCCATGTGGAATTCATAGCCGTTCACGCGCAGATCGAGATAGTCGAAAATGCCTGCTCCGGGCCATAGCGCCGAGGTGCCTGTGGTCACGCAATCAATGCCAGCGGTCTGGAATTTCGGACAGTTGTCCAGGAATTCCTGCCAGGTTTTCGGCTCTTGCACACCGGCTGCTTTGTAGGCGTCGCGATTGAAATAGATGCCCCACTGATAATAGGTGTAGGGAACGCCCCACTGCTTGCCGTCAAGGGTCATCGACGCCTTGGCCGATGCCAGCGCATCGTCCAGACCATTGGCCTGCCAGACGTCGGTGACATCCATGAATTGCCCGGCCTTCACGAAGGGGGCCATGCGGTTGCCAGCATACCAGTTCGCCAGATCGGGCGAGTCGGTCGTCAGGAAGTTGCGGATGGCGGTTTTGTAGCCTTCGTGATCGAAGTTGTTCAACTCGACCTTGATATCGGGATTTGCGGCCTCGAAATCGGCGATCAGGCCCTGCATGCCAGCCAACGGGCCGGCGTCAAAGTCAGCGTTGTATTTCAGCACACGCTGCTCGGCGAAGGCAGCGCCTGACATCATCAGACCCGCCAAGAGCGCAAGTGCGCCCTTCTTGATATGGACCATGGTTTCCTCCCTTTGGTTCCATTATTCGAAACTTAGTCTTGAATATTGAAAATAATGCGGTGTAATGTTAGCGCTGTCAACAGGGTGGATTCAGGATCAACGATGGGTGGTGAAGTTAGTTCAGACGGCACGGTTGGCAAAGCGCTGGATGTGCTGGACATGGTGGCAGGCTTCGGCCGCCCGGTTCGGTTCAGCGAATTGCTGGTGCAGCGTCGCTATCCGAAAGCTACGCTTTACCGTTTCTTGCAGACTCTGACCAATCAGGGAATGTTGGCGCTGGATGGCGAAACCGGCACTTACTCCTTGGGTATTCGGTTGGTGGGATTGGCTCATGTGGCCTGGGCGCAAAGCTCGCTGGCACCGATTGCGCGGCCTTATGTTGATGAACTGGCAGCAAAAACCGGCGAAACCGTTCATCTGGCGCAGATGGATATGGGTCAGGTGCTGTATGTCGACAAGCGCAATGCCACCCGACCCGTCGAGATGTTTTCCTCGGCGGGAAAAGTGGGGCCTGCCTATTGCACCGGTGTCGGCAAGGCGATGATGGCCTTTCTGGACGAAGCGGCGCTGCAAGGCGTGTTGGCGCGGCAATCCTTTCACCGCTTCATGCCGAATACTTTGGCCAGCCCCGAGCGGCTTCGCGCCGAGCTGGAGGTGATTCGCACCTGCGGCTTTGCCTTTGATCGCGAAGAGCATGAGCCGGGAATCATCTGCATCGCGGTGCCGATTCTGGCCCGGTCGGGCAAGGTTCTGGGGGCGGTATCGGTGACTTCGACAACGGCGCGAAGCTCGCTGGCGGCGCTTGAGGGCTTGTCGGCGACAGTCAAAGAAACGGCGGCGCAGATCGCGGACGCCACGGAAAGCTGGCGCTTTCCCGAACAACGTTAATCAGGGGGGAATGACGGATGGCGGAAGTTACTTTGAACAAGGTCGTGAAGCGCTACGGCGATGTTCAGGTTGTGCATGGTGTTGATCTGAAAATCGAGGACGGCGAATTTTGCGTTTTCGTCGGCCCCTCGGGCTGTGGGAAATCCACGCTGTTGCGGATGGTCGCAGGGCTTGAGGAAACCACCGAAGGCACGATGAATATCGGCGCACGGGACGTCACCAAGGTTGATCCGGCTGAACGCGGTGTGGCCATGGTGTTTCAGACCTACGCGCTTTACCCGCATATGACGGTGGCAGAAAATATGGGCTTTGGCTTGAAAATGACCGGTCACCCCAAGGCTGAGGTCGCAGCCAAGGTGACAGAGGCCAGCCGTATTCTGAAGCTGGATGATTACCTTACGCGCAAGCCCAAGGCCCTGTCGGGCGGGCAACGTCAGCGCGTGGCGATCGGTCGGGCGATTGTGCGCGGGCCCGAGGTGTTCTTGTTTGACGAGCCTTTGTCGAACCTTGACGCCGAATTGCGGGTGGAAATGCGGGTGGAAATCGCCCGTCTGCACCGCGAAATCGGCGCGACGATGATCTATGTGACCCATGATCAGGTGGAAGCGATGACGCTGGCCGACAAGATCGTGGTTCTGCGCGCGGGACGGATCGAGCAGGTGGGGGCGCCGCTGGATCTCTATCGCAACCCTGACAATAAATTTGTGGCGGGCTTCATCGGCTCACCGGCAATGAATTTCGTGACTGCGGCGTCAGAGGGGGCGGGTAAGGTTCAATGTCCGGGGCTTGGCGGTAGCGTTGCGTTGGCCCTTGGCCTGCCCGCAAAGGGCGGGACCGTCACCTTGGGGATTCGTCCCCAGCATCTCATGCTTGATCCCGCCGGCTCTGGCCACCGGGTTGACATGACCGAAGCGCTGGGGGGGGTGTCGTTCATTCACCTGACTGCCAAAACCGGTGAAAAACTGGTGATCGAGGACAAGGGCGATGTAAGTGT
>JAGPBG010000327.1:2171-3487 GCA_018063485.1 Cypionkella sp. | reverse complement strand
CACCCATGACATGGGCGTTGTGGCTGAAAATGCCGAGCGGGTCTCGGTGCAATATGCCGGGCAAAAGGTGGAAGAACAGCCGGTGATTGATCTGTTCGACAGGCCGCATCATCCCTATACCGCAGCTCTTTTGGCGGCCCTGCCCGAACGCTCCAGCGCGCGGCTTTTGCCCACCATTCCCGGCGTCGTTCCGGGGCAGTTTGATCGCCCCGCAGGCTGCCTCTTCTCGCCCCGCTGCCAATATGCCGATGACCGCTGCCGCAACACACCACCCGCGCCCTGCGGTCCGGATCTGGGCCTTGCCCGCTGCCATTACCCCCTGAACGCAACCGAAGGGGTACAAGCATGACCTCGCAATCCCCCGTCATCGAGGCCCGTGCGCTGTCGCGTCACTATCAGGTGGGCGGCGGTTTGTTCAGCAAGGCACAAACCGTCCGCGCGCTGTCCGAGGCCAGTTTCAGCCTTTATCCAGGCAAAACCCTTGCGGTTGTCGGTGAAAGTGGCTGTGGCAAATCCACCCTTGCCCGCGTGATCACCCTGATAGAAGAACCCACCGCTGGCACCTTCACTCTCAATGGTGTAGAAGCCATTCCCGCCAATTGGGCCAGCCTGCGCACCTCGGTTCAGATAGTGTTTCAAGACCCCTACGGATCGCTGAACCCGCGACAGAAGGTCGGCTCGATCCTTGAAGAGCCGCTCAAGATCAACCGCCCGGATATCACCGCCGCCCAGCGCACTGAAAAAGCGCGCGATATGCTTCGGATGGTGGGCTTGCGGCCGGAACATTTCGAACGCTATCCCCACATGTTTTCCGGTGGCCAACGCCAGCGCATTGCGGTGGCCCGCGCTCTGATGCTTGATCCCAAAGTTCTGGTGCTGGATGAGCCGGTCTCCGCGCTCGATCTGTCGATCCAAAGCCAGATCCTGAACCTTCTGGTCGAACTCCAAGACCGCATGGGGCTGGCCTATCTGTTCATCAGCCATGATCTTTCGGTCGTCAAACACATGGCCGATGATGTGATCGTGATGTATCTGGGGCGTCCGGTGGAAACTGGGCCCAAGGACGAAGTATTCGCAAACCCGCGCCACCCCTATACCAAGGCGTTGTTATCTGCCACGCCGGTCGCAGATCCCAAAGCGAAGAAAACCCGGATCAAACTTGAAGGCGAATTGCCCTCACCGATCAATGTTCCGCCGGGTTGTGCTTTTGCACCACGCTGTTGGAAGGCACAGGATATTTGTCGTAAGGAACGCCCGGTTCTGACCGGAACTCATCACGCCCAGGCATGTTTCTTTCCCGAAGGCACCGCATAGGC
>JAGPBG010000327.1:0-2071 GCA_018063485.1 Cypionkella sp. | reverse complement strand
GATGGCATAGAGTTTTCCGGGGTCTGTGTTGGCGCGCAGTTTCGCGCAAACGCCATGATCGCGCATGGTCCGCGAGACAAGCGCAAGCGCCTTGAGGTGGTCAACCCCGGAATCCTTGGGAGTGATCAGGCTGAACACCAGATCGACCGGAAGCCTGTCCACGCTTTCATAATCGAGGGGCTTTTCCAGTCTGATGAACAGTCCCATGATTCCGTCAATCCCCTCAAGTCGGGCGTGTGGCAAGGCAATACCATTGCCGACACCCGTTGAGACGAGGCTTTCACGGTCGAGCAGGCCGTCGATCACTTCGGCGGCCGGCACGCCATAGGCAGCAACGGCCATCTCTCCCAATTCATGGAAAAGGCGCTTCTTGCTGGGCATCTGCCCCAAAAACCGGACGGCTCCGGGGATAAGCAGCTTCGACAAGTCCATTCCCGCACTCATTCCTGCGCCCGTTCGGGCTCGTTACTTGCTGTTGCGCGGGTCGATCCAGCCGATGTTTCCATCTTCGCGCCGGTAAACGACGTTCACGCCGCCATGTCCTTCGTTGCGGAAAACCAACATGCGCTGACCTCCAAGTTCCAACTGCATGACCGCTTCGCCTACTGTGATCGCCGGAACCTTGGTCTCCATCTCGGCAATGATGATGGGCTGCATGGGCTCGGCGCTGTCCTCCTCGGGTTCTTCGCTGGGTGCGAGAATATAGGATGATCCGCCGCCAAACTCAACTGGTGCCAGCCGATTGCGATGATGGTCGCGGATACGGCGTTTATAGCGCCGAAGTTGCTTGTCCATCTTTTCACGGCAGGATTCGAAGGCTGCATAGATTTCCGACGCATGGCCCGTTGCATGTGCGTTCAGGCCGGTCGACAAATGGATCACGGTTTCGCAGACATATTCATGCGCTGACCTGGAAAAGACCACAATGGCCTCGGTGGGGCGCTGGGCGTATTTTTCGACCACCTCGCCCAGTTCGGCCTTCACATGGGTTTGCAGGGCCTCGCCGATGTCGATCTGTTTTCCGCTGATCTGATAGCGCATGATGCCTCCTTAGCGCGTTTGGCTACATTTGCCGCACTGTACGGCAAGGTAGACCTGTCTTGGTTTATAACAAGTTAGCGAATTTAGACGCCAACCGTGGCGGGGCCAGGGCGTGGCCGCTTCGGTCTGGGGGGGCAAGGCGTTCATAGCTCGCATCCTTGGTATTTGGGGATGCCGTGGGCGGCTTGTCAACTGCCGTTACGGGATAGTTACATTCCCAGGCTAGTTGATGTGGAAGTTGTCACCCAAATAGACGCGGCGCACCATCTCATCACGCACCACCTCTTCGGTCGTGCCGGATTTCAGCACCACGCCATCATGCAGAATATAAGCGCGATCAACGATATCCAGAGTTTCACGGACGTTGTGATCGGTGATCAGAACACCGATGCCGCGCGACTTCAGATCATGCACCAAAAGACGGATTTCAGCCACCGCTATCGGATCGACGCCTGCAAACGGCTCATCCAGCAGCAGGAATTTCGGATCTGCGGCCAGACAGCGCGCGATTTCCACCCGCCGCCGTTCCCCACCCGACAGTGCCAGTGCCGGGGCGCGGCGCAAATGCGTGATCGAAAAATCTCCCAACAACTCTTCCAGCCGCTCACGTCGTTTGTGGTGGTCCTTTTCGCGGATTTCCAACACCGCAAGGATATTGTCCTCGACGGACAGGCCCCGAAAGATGGATACCTCTTGCGGCAGATAGCCGATGCCCAGCCGTGCCCGGCGATACATCGGCAGCGCAGTCACATCGCGGCCATCGACCAGAACCTGCCCGCCTTCGGGGGTGATGATGCCTGCAATCGCGTAAAAACAGGTGGTCTTGCCACAGCCGTTTGGCCCCATCAGGGCCACCACTTCCCCCCGGTTCAGATGCAGGGAAAAATCGCGGATCACCACACGGCGCCTGTAACTTTTGCGCAGGTTGCGAACACTGAGCCCGGCATCTCTGGACGGATCAGGAGCGGAGTCTTTTGCGGCGTTGGAAAAAGCGGCGCTGTCGTCCATCACTTTTTACCCGGAATAAAGG
>JAGPBG010000026.1 GCA_018063485.1 Cypionkella sp. | reverse complement strand
TATAAGGGAAAGATCTTAATGACATCATGCTGACGGTGGGCGACCCCGAAGAGGCGGTGACCTATTTCAAGAACACTGCCGCCGCCAATCCGGACCGTATTGAGCTTAAACGCTCTTTGGCGAAATCACTGGTGCGCGCCAATCACCCGACCGAAGCCGTGGCGGTCTGGACCCAGGTGGCAGATTCGCCCGAAGGCACCAGTGAAGACCGCGTTGGCCTTGCCGACAGCCTGATCCGCACCAATGATTGGAAGCGCGCTGAAGCCGAGTTGAACAAGATCCCCCCCACCTTTGAAACCTATGAGCGGTATCGGCTTGAGGCGATGGTGGCCGACAGCAGGAAAGACTGGAAAAAAGCCGACAGCTTCTATGAAATCGCCGCAGGCCTCACCACCAAACCCTCGGGCGTGTTGAACAACTGGGGCTTTTCCAAACTGACCCGCGCTGATTATCCTGGCGCCGAAAAGCTGTTCACCGAGGCGCTGACCTATGAACCCACCATGTTCACCGCCAAGAACAACCTGATCCTCGCTCGCGGGGCGCAGCGAAAATACGATTTGCCGGTGGTGGAAATGACCCAGAACGAGCGGGCGCAACTGCTGTATACGCTGGCACTGACCGCGATCAAGCAAAACGATGTCACCGTCGGAAAAGGCTTGTTGCAAAACGCCATCGACACCAGCCCCACCTATTTTGAGGCCGCCGTGCGCAGCCTTGCAGCTCTGGATGCCTGATATGCTCACACCGACCCAAGCACTTGCCTTCCTGCCCTTCGTGACCGTGATCGGCCTCTATGTTGCCTATAGCGATTTGAAATACATGAAGATTCCCAACACCGCCGTCTTGGCGCTGCTGGCCTCTTATATCATCGTCGGCCTGATCGTGCTGCCGCTGAAAACTTTCGGCTGGGGTCTGGCTATTGGCGCGATCGTGCTGGTGATCGGCTTTGTGCTGAACGCCGCCGGCGCCATGGGTGGTGGCGATGCCAAGTTCGGCGCCGCAATGGCACCGTACTTTGTGACCGGCGATATCCGCATCATCCTGGCCCTGTTTGCCGCCTGCCTGCTGGCCGCCTTTGTCGCCCATCGTATTGCGCGCAACATACCTGCCGTCAGAAGCGCCACGCCTGATTGGATCAGTTGGAACCATATCAAGTTTCCGATGGGCCTTGCGCTGTCGGGAACACTTATTTTCTACCTTCTGGCCCAACTGCGGCCATTATTCTAAGGCAAAGCTGCAACAGTAAACCTTTGGGGCCGCGACTGGTCCCATGACATACTGGGGTGGCTTTGATGAACGTGCAGACCAATCCGGCGATTTCGGGCGTGCAACCACCGCCCATGCCACGGACCTTGGCCGATACCGGCCTGTCCATGGTGATGATGCGCGATATATTGCTGAAAACCATGTTCCGCATGAACATCGATCAAGTCTCGGCGCTGTCAAAAGTGATCTGCCTGCCGGTTCCGGCGACGCAAGAACTGGTTGACCTTGCCCGCACCCAGCGCCTGCTTGAGGCGACCGGCACCATGCACGCAAATTCGGGCAATGAAATGGGCTATCAGCTAACCGATGCTGGAAAATCGCGCGCTTTGGATGCCCTGTCACAGTCAGAATACTACGGCGCGCTGCCCATTCCGCTTGCCGACTATGCCGAACAAATGAAACGCCAATCCGTGCGCAATATTCGCCTGACGCGCCCGGAGCTGCTTTCGGGCATGGGCCATCTGATTCTGCCGCAAGACCTGATCGAGAACCTCGGCCCCGCCGTCACCTCGGGCCGCTCGATCTTGATGTATGGGCCACCCGGAAACGGAAAGTCGAGCATTTCCAATGGCATCCGGGCCGCCTTGGGCGACAAGATCTATGTCCCCCGCGCCATCGAATATTCGGGACAGGTGATCACCGTCTATGACCCGATTGTCCACTCCAAGGCCACGGAATCACTCGATGATCCAACCGCCATCCGCCGCAGCGCCAACCGCTTTGACAACCGCTATGTCTATTGCGAGCGCCCCTCGGTGATCACCGGCGGTGAACTTACACTGGATATGCTCGATCTGAAATACAATGCCGTCGCGCGCACTTATCAAGCGCCGTTGCAACTCAAATCCTCGGGCGGGATCTTCATTGTCGACGACCTTGGCCGCCAATCGGAACCGCCGCAGGCGCTTGTGAACCGCTGGATCGTGCCCTTGGAAGAAAGCCGCGATATTCTTGCGCTGCAATCGGGCGAGAAATTCACCGTGCCGTTTGACACGCTGGTGATCTTTTCCACCAACTTTCACCCCAACGCAATTTTCGACGGCGCGGCCCTGCGGCGTATCTTCTTCAAGATCAAGATTGACGGCCCGAATCAGGAAAACTTCCTGAAGATTTTCGCCATGGTCGCGCGCAAGAAAAAGATGCCGCTGGACGAGAAGACCATCATCTACATGCTGCGCGAGAAATATCCCACCATCGCCAACAACTACGCCAACTATCAGCCGAATTTCCTGATCGACCAGATGATCGCGATCTGCGAGTTCGAAAACATACCCTATCAGATGACACCCGAATTGATCGACCGCGCCTGGGGCAACATGTTCGTGCGTGAAGAGGAGATCGCCCGCTGATACCGGGGGCAAAACGCCCCCTCATTCAAACAGCCGAACGCCCTGTTCCGTCACCACCATATCCAGCCGCGCGTCATATTCATCAATCGGCACCGCTGGCAATTCCTGCGCGGCAAAGGCAAACCCAATCGCCACAACCGGATGCCTTGCCCGCAGCCCCGCCAGCGTGCGGTCATAAAACCCGCCGCCATAGCCCAACCGATAGCCGCGCGCATCAAACCCGACCAAGGGCACGATCAGCACCTCGGGCTCCACAAACGCCCCTTCGGCCGGGATCAGCGCGCCGAATTCACCCGCCACCATCGCGCAACCCGGCGACCATTCGCGAAACCGCAGCGCCTGCCCCGGCCCGATGATCACCGGAACCCCCACCACGCCTTGATGTGCGGACATGGCAATCGTCGGGTCAATCTCGGTGCGCATCGCCATGTATCCGCCCAGCACTTTGCCGCGAAACTGCGCCAACACATCGGCCAACAATTCCGCTGCCTGCCCCTGCCCCGCTGCAAAAGCCGCCTTGCGCGCCGCAAAAGCCGATTTCCGTGCCTCGGCCTTGCCCGTCACATCAGCACCCATGTCGCCAACCCGAGAAATACCGAAAATCCCGTCACATCGGTCAGCGTGGTCACGAAGGTGCCCGATGCCAACGCCGGATCAAATCCCCAGCGCTCCAGCGTCACCGGCACCACTATACCGGCCAACCCCGCCACCAGCAGATTGATGGTCATCGCCACCGCAATCACCGCGCCCAAGAGCCCGTTTTGAAACCACAGCCAGGCAATTCCGCCCATCACCATGGCAAATACCAGCCCATTCAGCAGCCCCACCGCCGCCTCGCGCCAGATCACCCGCCAGACGTTGGATTGTGTCAGATCGCGCGTGGCCAGCGCGCGCACCGCCACCGTAAGACCCTGTGTCCCCGCATTGCCGCCCATTGAGGCCACAATCGGCATCAGCACCGCCAATGCGACGAATTGGGTAATGGTGCCCTCGAACTGCGAGATCACCACCGCCGACAACAGCGCCGTCCACATGTTCACGAACAACCACGGCATCCGCAGCCGCAAGGTTCCCAGCACCCGGTCGGAAATCGAGCTGTCCTCGCCCACACCGGCCAAGAGCAGCATGTCCTCTTCATGCTCTTCGTCCAGCACATTCATGGCGTCATCAATGGTGATGGTGCCGACAAGACGGCCGTTTTCATCAACCACCGGGCAGGAAATCAGATGATACTGATTGAAAAGATAGGCAACATCGGCCTCGGGATCGGTGGCGTCAATCACCCGGAAACTGTCCTCGACGATCTCTTTCAGCTTGGTGTCGCGGCGTGAGGACAACATCCTTCCCAGCGTGACATAGCCCACCGGCTTCATCCGCGGATTGGTCAGGATCACATGGTAGAATTGCTCGGGCAGCCATTCGGCTTTGCGCAGATAGTCAACCGCATCGCCCACCGTCCAATGTTCGGGGGCTGCCACCACCTCGCGCTGCATCAATCGGCCAGCAGAGTTTTCCGGGTAAGACAGCGCCTGTTGCACCGCCACCCGGTCAACATCCTCCAGCGCGCCAAGAATCATGTCTTGTTGCGGTGTGCCCAGATCTTCAAGAATATCAACAACATCGTCCGAATCCAGCTCGCGCATGGCTTCGGCCACCACCGCATGCGGCAACGCCTCGATCACCTCTTCGCGGATGGAGTCGTCAATTTCCGACAACACCTCACCGTCGATGCCTTCGGACCACAGGCCCAAAAGCGCGCGCCGGTCATGCGAGCCGATCTGCTCCAGCACATCGGCGATATCGGCAGCGTGTAACGGCTCGAACAACAGGCGCAACTGACCCACATCTTCGGCCTCGATCGCCTCGACAATCGCACTGACGCGGCGGCTGTCCAGCCCGTCTTCGGCCTCGGTCTGGATGTCAGTCATCGGCGCGCCCCTTTGATTGCCCTGATCTTAGCGAAAGGACTTTCATTCAAACAGGGGGCTAAGGGAAATTTACCCAAAGGGCAAAAGATATTAGGCTGCACTGAGTGGCAAAGGGAAATGAACATGTCGGAACTGTTGCTTGGCCAAACCCTTGGCTTTTCGGGCGACCCCTTTCACCAAGGTATCGAGGCCGCGCATCATGAAAGCCGCGGTGGGATACTGATCGAAAATGGCAAGATCTCAGCCCTTGGCACTGCCGACGCAATGCGCGCCGCCCACCCGCAGGCGCGGGTAACAGATTACGGCAAATCCTTGATTTCAGCGGGTTTTGTCGATGCCCACGCCCATTACCCGCAAACCGCCATCATCGCCTCCTGGGGCAAGCGGCTGCTTGATTGGCTCAATACCTATACCTTCCCCGAAGAGATGCGCTTTGGCGATCCGGCCTATGCCGCCGAAATCGCCGCACGCTATTTCGATTTGACGCAAGCCGCTGGCACCACCTCAATTGCCTCCTTTTGCACCATTCATTCCGCGTCAGTGGATGCCTTCTTCACCGAGGCGCAAAAGCGCGGTGCCCGCGTCTGGGCCGGTAAAACCTGCATGGACCGCAACGCCCCCGAGGGCCTGCGCGATACCGCAATTTCAGGCTATGACGACAGCCGCGCGCTTTTGCACAAATGGCATGGGGTTGACCGGCTGTCCTACGCCATCACCCCGCGCTTTTCACCCACCTCCACCCCCGAGCAGCTTTCCGCGATGGGCGCGCTTTGGGCTGAACACCGCGATTGCCTCATGCAGACGCATCTGTCGGAGCAAACCGACGAAATCGCCTGGGCCAAATCGCTGTTCCCCAAGGCCCGCGATTACCTTGATACCTACGAATCCCACGGGCTTCTGGGCACGGGCGGGCTTTACGGCCACTCCATCTGGCTGACCGACCGCGAGAAATCCCAACTGCGCGAGCATGACGCGAGCCTCATCCACTGCCCGACCTCGAACACCTTCATCGGCTCGGGCCTGTTTGACATGGACGGGTTGAAATCCGCCGGCCACCGCGTCGGCCTCGCCACCGACACCGGCGGCGGCTCATCGTTTTCGATGCTGCGCACCATGGCCTCGGCCTATGAGGTGGGCCAGTTGCGCGGCCGCGCCCTGCATCCGGCGGAACTGTGGTGGCTCGCCACCGCAGGCTCGGCCCATGCCCTCCACGCCGGCGATAAAATCGGTAATCTCGCCGTGGGGCTAGAGGCCGATCTTGCGATCATCGACCTCGCCTCGACCCCGGCCATCGAACAGGCCACCCGCCGCGCCTGTGATATCTGGACAGCCCTATTCCCTACCATCATGATGGGAGACGACCGCGCCATCCGCGCCACCTATATCAGCGGCAAGCAAACACAAGCCGCCCCGATTTCATCTGTCTGAAAATATCCTCGCCGAAGGCATGGCCTTGCCAAAGGCAAGGCCTGCGCGTCAGCGCTCATGGTCTTGCGGCGCAGCCGCGCCTTCAGATCACGCCCCTAATCGTCCAATTCCCAGCCATCTGGATAAAACTCGAACGGCAGCACGATTCGCGTTGCAATCTCTTCCCATTTCCAGATGGTTTCAGCGTCAATCGCAATCGGCCCGATCCGCGCCTGCAAGATATCGCCCTTGTGCCTGGTCTCGAACCCCTTGGCTTGCAAGGCGCTTTGCACCTCGACCCATTTGGTATCGACCTCTTCTGCGACAAATTCGTAAACCACCACCGAAACCTTCGGCACCTTCACACCGCTCCCCACCTTGGCAAAGGTTTCAAACGTATCTGCCCGTTGCTCACGATAATCGTGCATCTTTCCTGTCCTTTGCCTAGGCCGCGAATCACGCAGGCTTGATCTTGCCGCGCTCGCCTTGTATCTCTGACCATCCCCCTTAGAATAGGGGCCGAATGGATGCGGGGCCAGCCCCCCTTCGCCCCCTGAACCGGAGTTACCTATGTCCTGGACCGACGAGCGCGTCGAGACGCTCAAGAAAATGTGGGGCGAGGGCCAGTCGGCCAGCCAGATCGCCAAGGAATTGGGCGGCGTCACCCGCAACGCCGTGATCGGCAAGGTACACCGCCTTGGCCTGTCCAACCGGACCAATGCCGCCGACGAGCCCGAAGCCGTCGTCGCAGCCGCGCCGCCCGCGCGCACTGAAACCAAGATCGAACCGCCGCGCACCGAGGCCCCACGCAGCGAGATCCCACGCACCGAGACTGCGCCGCGCCCGGCCGAGCGCCCACAACCCGCCCCATCAGCGCCCGTAAACAACGTCTTGCCCATCCCGATGCGCAAAGCGATCATTCCGGCGGGCCAACCGCTTCCGCCGCAGCCTTCGGCCAATGAAATCTCGCCCGAGGCACTGGCTTCGGTTCGCGAAGTGGAAAAACGCGCCAAGAAGATCAGCCTGATGGAACTGACCGAACGCACCTGCAAATGGCCGATCGGTGATCCTGCAACCGAAGATTTCTGGTTCTGTGGCTTGCCCTCGGTCGCCGGAAAGCCCTATTGCGAGGCCCATGTCGGCGTGGCGTTCCAGCCAATGTCGGCCCGGCGTGACCGCCGCCGTTAAGCCTGCGGCAATTTGGGGAAATCAGGGCGCCCGTTTGGGCGCTCTTTTCAATTGCCGCCGCCCAGCAATTTCTCCAACGCCTTGCGCGCCTCATCATCAAGCGCTTCCTGCACCCGCCGCTTGGCTGCATCTTCAAGCGATTCGCCCTGCTGTTGCTCAATCCCCAACTGTTCTTTCAATCTGGCCTTGGCATCGGCTTCCAGCTTGGCGGCCTTCTCCTTGGCCGCCGCCTCCAGCTTGGCCTTTTCTTCGGCCAGATGCTCATCGGCCAGGGCCTGCAGATCCAGCGCATATTTCGGCTTGGCCCAGGGCCCCGTGATCACCAAAGGCACATTGATCCCGCCCGCGCCCTGATCATCGGCCAAGGCCGTCGCCCTGATCCGATAGTTCAGATCACGCGCGCCAAGGCCCACATCGCCCGCGCCCCTGGCGGTGATATAGGGTGATTTCAACACCAGATCAGAATTACTGAGCACCCCGTTATTGATCGCGAACGTGCCGCCCAGAGCGTCAAAAATGGTCTTTTGCCCTTCGCCCACATAAGAGGTATCCAGCGTGCGCAGCATTCCGGCGATATCCAGCCCGCGAATTTCGCCATTGCTCAGCGCCAGGGAACCCGATCCTTCCAGCCCCTGCATGATCGCATTCACCGAATTGCCCGAGCCCAGGAACTTCACCCGCAGATCGCCGGTCCCGAGCAGCCGCTCATAGCCGCCAAAATCACGCAACAGGGGCTGCAAGTTCATCCCGGCAAAAGACAGATCGCCCCCCACCGAAAGCCCGCCCCGCCCGTTCACCACGAAATTGCCCGAGATCACGCCATCATAGGCCGCAACCTTGCGCAGATCGAACACCGCGCGCGAACGATCAACGGTAATCGCCGCCTGTGTTGCACCAAACTTCACCAGACCCAGATCAAGCGATTGCGCCGACAGGGCCACCGCCGCATCCAAAACGCCCAGCGCCGAGACATCGATCTTGTCCTTGGGCCAACCCGAGGCCGCCGCCCCGCCGCTCGCACCACCGCCCTCACCGCCCGCCAGCGCGGCCAGATCGAGTTGCCCGCCGCTGACCTTGGCCGACAGCTTTGGTCGCGCCCCTGCGGTCAAGAGATCGGCCTCAACCGCCAGATCATTGCCATCCAGCGCAACCTTGCCACCCCTCAGATGCAGGCTTCGCTCGGGCGTCAGCGTCACCGCCCCCGCCACCAGAACCGATTTCGCCCCCAACCCCTGCGGCATCGCCGGGGCCGCCTGCCCCGTCAGCGCCATCACCGCCCGCAAATCCGCCAGATCGGCCACCAGATCGCCTTCGGCCGCCATCGGGTTCCACCCCGCGCGGCCCTTGAAATCCACCTTCGCTTTGCCTGCGCTCAGAGTCAGATCAAGCGGCCCGACCTTGCCATCGAGGAAATCCTGAAAACTCCCAATCGCCAGAGTCGCCGCAAATGCCTGCCCCTGCACCGCCCCGGTCAGATCAACATCCGCCCGCCCGGTGTAAGAAGGTATCCGAACCGTCCCGCTCACCTCTTCAACCGCGAAACTGCTGCCCGTCGCATGATCGACAAAACTGAATGATCCGCCCGTGATCTCGGCCTTGTCCAGCGTGAACCCGGCCCCCACCCCCGGCGTGGTCGCCGTAATCGTGCCGCCCGCATCGCCGCCAAACACCCAGTTTTCCCGCCCCTTGGCACTGCGCTCCAGCCGCACCTTCGGCGCAATCGCCTCTATCCCGGTGATCTGCACCGTCCCGCCAATCAAGGCAGCCATATCGACCGAGATCGACAACCCCCTGGCCTCGACCATTGGCCCGGCTTTTGACCACTCGGCATTCGAAATTGTCACCGGCCCGGTCGTCACCCCCAATTGTGGCCAGAACGAAGGCTTGACCGATCCGTCAATCGTCAAAACCCGCCCGGTCAGACTGTTGAATTTCGAAACCGCAATCCCCGCGATCTTTTCCGCCGGGATCAGGAACACCACCCCTACGCTCAAAACCGCCAACAGCAGCAGTGCAAAAACCGACCGGATCACCCAACGCATTGAAAACTCCCTCTGCCCTAAGCGCAGCCTAACTGCAAAGCCCCCGCAGAACAGCCAATTCCCGCCGATTGCGCCCCCGCTTGGCACAATATGGCCGACCCTGCCGCTCCTTTTCTTCCGGATCGTCGCGCAACAAGGATGCGAATGGCGCGCGCACCCATCAAAACGCTTCTACCCAGCGCGCGCATTTCCCTGTATAGCCGCGCCCATGTCGCAAAACCCGCCAAATCTCCGCCCCGATCTCGCCCCGAAACCCAGTTTCCGCGAACCCGCCCGCCCTGGCCAGCCCAGGATTGGCATGGTCTCCTTGGGCTGCCCCAAAGCGCTGGTCGATAGCGAACGCATCCTGACCCGCCTGCGCGCCGAGGGCTACGCCATCAGCCCCGACTACAAAGGCGCCGATGCGGTCATTGTGAACACCTGCGGCTTTCTGGATTCTGCCAAGGCCGAAAGCCTTGAGGCGATTGGCGAGGCGCTGGCCGAAAACGGCCGCGTCATCGTCACCGGCTGCCTTGGCGCGGAACCCGAGTATATCACCGGCGCGCACCCCAAGGTGCTGGCTGTCACCGGCCCGCAGCAATACGAAGCCGTCCTCGACGCTGTCCACTTGGCCGTTCCTGCCAAACCCGATCCCTTCATCGACCTGCTGCCGGCCAGCGCCGTCACCCTGACGCCGCGCCATTACAGCTATCTCAAGATTTCCGAGGGCTGCAACCACAAGTGCAAATTCTGCATCATCCCCGACATGCGTGGCCGTCTTCAAAGCCGTCCCGCCCATGCCGTGCTGCGAGAAGCGGAAAATCTGGTCAAGGCCGGCGTGCGTGAGCTTTTGGTGATCAGCCAGGACACTTCGGCCTACGGCCTTGATATCAAACACGTCACCGAGAAGGGCCACCGCGCCCATATCACCGACCTTGCCCGCGATCTTGGCTCACTTGGCGCTTGGGTCCGTCTGCACTATGTCTATCCCTATCCGCATGTGCGCGACCTGATCCCGCTGATGGCGGATGGCCTGATCCTGCCCTATCTCGACATCCCCTTCCAACACGCCCACCCAGATGTCTTGAAACGTATGGCCCGCCCTGCCGCAGCCGCCAGAACGCTTGATGAAATCGCCGCATGGCGCAGCCTTTGCCCCGATATCACCCTGCGCTCGACCTTCATCGTCGGCTACCCTGGCGAGACCGAGGCCGAGTTCCAAACCCTGCTCGACTGGATGGACGAGGCCCAACTCGACCGTGTTGGTTGTTTTCAATACGAGAACGTCAAGGGAGCCCGCTCAAACAAGCTGCCCGACCATGTGCCGCCCGAGGTCAAACAAAGCCGCTGGGATCGCTTCATGGAGAAAGCCCAAGCCATTTCCGAGGCAAAACTCGCAGCCAAAGTCGGCCAGACGCTGCAAGTGATCGTGGACGATGTCGATGCCGAAGGTGCCACTTGCCGCACCATGGCCGACGCCCCCGAAATCGACGGCAACCTCTTTATTGATGAGGGTTTTGAAGAGCTGGCCCCCGGCGATATCGTCACTGTCAGTGTGGAAGAAGCGGGCGAATACGATCTTTGGGGGCGGCTGGCCTGAAAGGCAAAAGATACGGCAATCGGTCTTCGCAGATTTTGCTCCATTTGCCGCCAATTTGAAGGGCGTCGTTATGGTGGAGGCGTTTCCAAGCCGTTGACCGACTTATGCCTCTTTGAAGCATTTGGCACCCCGGCAAGAATACCGGCATGTGCAAATGCCGGACACCCCCTTTGATCAGCGCCAAGACATCTTGCACGACAGCAGCCTTCAAATACGCCATGGCATCAAGCCTTGGTCTTGCCCTCAAGCGCCGCGATCCGCGCCGACAACGCTTCGTTTTCCTCACGCGCCTTTTGCGCCATCATGCGCACCGCGTCGAATTCCTCGCGGGTGACAAAATCACGATCCGCCATCCAGCGATCAATGAAACCTTTCATCGCGGTTTCGGCCTCGGTCTTGGCGCCTTGGGCCACGCCCATCGCATTGGTCATCAGTTTCGACATATCATCGAACAGCTTGTTTCCGGGTTGCATCGCATTCTCCTTGTATGTTGCCGCCAATATGATCCGCTATGGGCCGCCCTACAAGGGCCGTGCCCGTTGACATCGCCCGCCCCCTCCAAGACAAAGCACGCACCTCAACCAAGGCCAGCCGATGACCTATATCCCTTTTCCCGACATCTCGCCCGAGATCGTGTCCATCACCATTGGACCAGTGACACTGGCGCTGCGCTGGTATGCGCTGGCCTATATCGCGGGGTTGCTGTTGGGCTGGCGGTTGGTACTGCGGATGCTGGCCACACCCCGGCTGTGGGCTGGCTCCGCCCCGGCCAAGCCCGAGCAGATCGAACGGCTGCTGACATGGGTGATCTTCGGGGTGATTTTGGGCGGGCGGCTTGGCTATGTGCTGTTTTATCAACCGGCCTATTTCGCGCAGCACCCAATGGAAATCCTGCTGGTCTGGGAAGGCGGCATGTCGTTTCATGGCGGTTTTCTGGGAGTCGCAATCGCCGGGGTGATCTTTTGCAAACGCGAGCGCATTCCGATGCTGGCTTTGGCCGATATGATGGCTGCCGTCGCCCCCATTGGCCTGTTCTTTGGCCGTATCGCCAATTTCATCAACGCCGAGTTGTGGGGCCGCGTCACCACCCTGCCCTGGGGCGTCGCCTTCCCCGGTGACGCCGCGCAAACCTGCGAGGGTGTCCTGACCATCTGCGCCCGCCACCCCAGCCAGATCTATGAGGCGCTGCTGGAGGGCGCGCTGCTTTTTGCTGCCCTCACCTATGTGATCTGGCGCAGAGGCTGGCTGAAATTTCCCGGCCGCAGCGCCGGGTTGTTCTTTGCAGGCTATGGTGCCGCGCGGTTCTTCGTCGAGTTTTTCCGCCAACCCGATGCGCAATTCGTCTCCCCCGGCAACCCCCTGGGCCTTGCCTACCACTGGGGCGGTTATGGGCTGACAATGGGCCAAATCCTGACCATCCCGATGATCCTTGT
>JAGPBG010000326.1 GCA_018063485.1 Cypionkella sp. | reverse complement strand
GCTATTTTCGATGCCAAGTCAAACCAGCCGCCGGAACAATATCCTTTGACGCGCACGCCGTTGAACCTCATTCTCGCGCAGAATGTCGATCTGGGGAAGGCCCGGATGGTGATCGGCCATAAAGAGATCAAGAACGCCACCCGCGTCGTGGCCCAGGATCCCGAGCATCCCGAATACGGCACCATCGAACTGGTGTTCACGGCCAACCCGGTCACCTTGCGCCAGTGGATCATTACTGACGATCTGGGGCAGAAAACCACCGTCATGCTGGGCGAGTTGAAGACCGGCGAAAACTATCCGCCGTCGCTGTTTTCGATCACGAACGAAGCCACCAAACGCGGCAACTGATCAGCGGCGGCAGGCCGAAAGCTGTGCCGCGTAAAGCTCTGCCCGCCGTTCCACCGAAGCCGCCACCTCTACCAGCCAAGGCTTGCCCAGATAGCTTTGGTTGGAATACCCCGTGCGCCCCTCGTGATAGGCCAAATATTGCGCGCCTGCATCATTGCGCGCGATGCCCAGCTTTTCGGTGCTTTGGCTCATGTACCAACCCATGAAATCGGTCGCATCCGAAATCCGGTCGCGCCTGGCCCCCCGCCTATGCTGTTCCTTCTTATACTCTTCCCAAGTCCCGTCCAGCGCCTGACTATAGCCATAGGCCGAGGATTGGCGCCCCATAGGGATCACCCCCAAGGCAAAGCGATGCGGGGTTCGGGCGTTGCCGATGAATTTCGATTCCTGATGGATCGCCGCCATCTGAACCGACACTGGAATCCCCCAGCGCCGCTCGGCCACCTTCATCGCCTTGCCATATTCCGGCCGCTGCCGCAGGATCGCACAGGCATCGTCCAATTGTCGAGGCGCCGAGAAATTGCCCCCTCCGCAACTTGCAAGGGCCAGCAATAGAATCGACGCACGGAGAAGTCTGCTCATTTGCCCCTCGTGTGTTCTTTTGTACAAAGATAGGCGGAAATGGTCCGCAAGGGAATGGGCAAGACGCGATTCCAGCCGTTGTTGGTTCCTTCAAGGGCAAGATTGGCGAAATAGTTGCCACAGACTGTTTCTATGAGACCTTAGCAGCCGAATGGACAACTGCCCTTTGCAGGTTTACATCAATTCAACAGGGGACAGTGATGCTGAAAACAGCGGCGAAATATCATATCGGGCAGGTGCTGCGCCACCGCAAACATCCGTTTCGGGGCGTGGTGTTTGACGTGGATGCCATGTTTTCAAACACCGATGAGTGGTATCTTGCCATCCCCGAAGAAGCCCGCCCGGCCAAGAACCAACCCTTCTATCATCTTTTGGCCGAAAACGACCAAAGCTATTACGTTGCCTATGTTTCCGAGCAGAATCTCGTTCCCGATGAAACGGGCGAGCCGGTCAGCCACCCGGACTTGCCAGACCTGTTCGGGGATTTCGAAAACGGCCGCTACCCGCTGCAATTCCAGATGAATTGAGCCTTCTGAACGGCGGCACTTACCATTCGGTAATCTCTTGGCTCTAGCTTGGGCGAAAGCACCTTCAGGAGAGCCGCAAGATGGACCTTTCAGCCGAGACACGAGGCGACATTCTGGTCGTTCATGCCAATCAAGAACGGATTGACGCGGCTGTCGCCATTCAGTTCAAGGAAAAGATGCGGGAATTTGCGCAGGCAAGCAGCCCCCGCGTAATCCTTGACATGTCGAAAGTCGCCTTCCTCGACAGCAGCGGGTTGGGAGCGGTGGTTGCCATCATGAAACTGCTGGGGCCAGAGCGGAAACTCGAACTTTCCGGTCTGACTGCCACAGTTCAAAAGGTGTTTCGGCTGACTCGGATGGATTCCATCTTCATAATTCACGCCACCTTGCCAGATGGCTTGCTCGATGCGGGCTGACGTCCCATGCCCTGCGGCAAGGTTGGTGGTGAACAGCGATCCGCTGTCGATTCGCCAGGGTCTGGAGCAACTCTCACAAACGGCGCTCATCGGCGAGTTGACACCACCCTGCCGTAACATCGTGGAAATCGTACTGGCAGAAGTGTTGAACAATATTGTGGAGCACGCCTATGCCAACAGTTCCGGCAAGATCGAGGTAGAAATCCAGCTTGCAGACGGGCGCTTGCATTGCCGTTTTGCCGATAGCGGAGCGCCAATGCCAAATGGAATATTGCCTGACGGCTCGCTACCGGTACTCGACTGCACAGATCCACCTGAGGGAGGCTTTGGTTGGCATCTGATTCGCACACTGGCCGACAATCTGGCCTATTGCCGCCAAGGCAACCGGAACCTGCTGTGTTTAAGCCTGAATCGCGAATAATGAATACATCAAATCGGGATTGTTTCCATTTCTCTGAAACGGACATCAAGACGCCCAATTTCCCCCTAAATAATGGCCACATGCTCCCCCATATTGATCCTGTAGCTGCATAAAGCTTCTCTTGGCGCTACGGATCATTGCCCCCACCCAGTCCGTAGCGCCGAGATCCGGTCCTCTCTTGGAAATCCCGGGAACCGCGCCTAGACTCCAACAGCAAGGAGTCTTTGATGCGCGATTTCCAACGCCCCGGCAGGTCTGCCGTTTACACCAGTAACGGGATGTGCGCGACGTCGCACCCTCTGGCCGCCAAGGTAGCCATCCAGACTTTGGAGTCTGGTGGAAATGCCGTCGATGCGGCATTGGCGGGTGCCGTCTTGTTGGGGCTTTGTGAACCACAAATGACCGGATTGGGTGGCGACTGTTTCGTGCTTTTGAAACCCGCAGGGCAAGAGCGGATATTGGCCCTCAATGGCTCGGGCCGTGCACCGATGGCGCAATCTTCACTTGGGCTACGCGAGAGCGGTCATGCCGCCATCCCTTTGCGCGACGTTTCGGCCATCACTTTGCCCGGCGCGGTGGATGCATTTTGCACCCTCTCTCAGGACTGGGGACTCCTGGGGCTTGATCGCGTGTTGGCACCGGCAATCCACTATGCCGAAACAGGCATCCCGGTCGCCCCAAGTGTTGCGCAGGATTGGCGCGATGAGACCGGGGTTCTCAAAGGGGCCGCGCGGCGGTTTTACCTGACAGACGGCAAGGCACCGAACGTGGGCGACATGTTTCGCGCGCCAAATCAGGCAGAGGTCTTGCGCCGGATCGCAACGCAGGGCCGTGCCGGTTTTTATGAGGGCGAAGTGGCCGAAGATCTGCTGGCCTCGCTGCGCGCTTTGGGAGGACACCATGCCCAAGCCGACCTTGCCGCAACCCGGTGCGATTATTCGGACCCGATCTGCGGCCCTTATCGCGGGATTGATCTTGTGGAACATGCGCCCAATGGACAGGGCGCAACAGCCATACTCTTGCTGAACATCCTCGGACATTTCGACATTGCCCGGATGGACCCTTTTGGCACCGAGCGGGCCCATATCGAAGCCGAAGCAACAAAACTGGCCTTTGACGCTCGCAACCGGTTCCTCGCTGATCAGACACCTCGCCTGGACCACATGCTTTCACAAGCCACGGCGGCAAGTCTGGCCACAT
>JAGPBG010000325.1 GCA_018063485.1 Cypionkella sp. | reverse complement strand
GATGTGCGTTTTGATGTGGCGTTGGTCGATGCGGCGGGCCGGATTGAAATATTGGAGAATGCCTTCGCGGCGTGAGTGATTGCAACCTCTGGCGGCTTGCGTCATCAAGAGGCATTCAGCGACAGGAGCCGCTTATGCCTTTGAAAGTTGCCTTGCAGATGGATCCGATTGGATCCGTGAACATCAACGCCGACAGCACCTTCCGAATTGCGCTTGAGGCGCAGGCGCGCGGGCATTCCTTGTTCTTTTATACGCCTGACAAACTGGCATTTGTTGAGGGCAGGGTGGTGGCGCGCGGGTTCCCGATCGAATTGCGGCGCGAGCAGGACAACCATGTGAGCTATGGGCCGGAGGCCGAGGTTGATCTGGCCGATTTCGATGTGGTTTGGCTTCGGCAGGATCCGCCCTTTGACATGGGCTATATCACCTCGACGCATTTGCTGGATATGATTCATCCGAAAACTCTGGTAGTGAATGATCCGTTCTGGGTGCGGAATTATCCTGAGAAGCTGCTTGTGCTGCGATTCCCGGAATTGACGCCGCCGACCGCCATCGCGCGGGATCTGGCCACGATCCGGGCCTTCAAGGCGCGGCATGGCGATATCATCCTCAAGCCGCTTTACGGCAACGGTGGTGCCGGGGTGTTCCGGTTGGACCCGAATGACCGCAATCTGGCCTCGCTGCATGAGTTGTTCACCGGGATGACCCGCGAGCCGATGATTGTGCAGAAATTCCTGCCCGATGTATCAAAGGGCGACAAGCGGGTGATTCTGGTCGATGGCGAGCCGGTAGGGGCGATCAACCGAGTGCCGCAGGCAGGCGAGACGCGCTCGAACATGCATGCGGGCGGGCGGCCGGAAAAGGTGGGTCTGACCGCGCGCGATCTGGAGATTTGTGCGACGATCGGGCCGTTGTTGCGTGAGAAGGGGCAGATCTTTGTCGGCATTGATGTGATCGGCGATTATCTGACCGAGATCAACCTGACCTCACCCACCGGGATTCAGGAATTGGAGCGATTCGACGGCACCAATACTGCCGAGCGGATTTGGCAGGTGATCGAGGCGAAGCGCGGGGGTCAGGATTTCCCACCCACCGCCAGACGGTAACCTACCGCTTCGGCGATATGGGGCAGGCGGACGAAGGGTGAGTCGTCCAGATCGGCGATGGTGCGGGCCACCCGCAGCACCCGGTGATATCCGCGCGCCGAGAGGCCGAATCTCTCGGCGACCTTGATCAGCAAAGCGCGACCTTCGGGGTCGGGGGCGGCGAGGTCTTCGAGCAGTGCGCCCTCCATGTCGGCATTTACGCGCAACCCTTCATGGGCCGCAAAGCGGTTGTCTTGCACGGCGCGCGCAGCAGTCACGCGGGCGGCGATGGTGGCCGACGTGTCGCCATTGGCGGGCAGATCGAGATCGGTATAGGCGACGGGGGGCACCTCGACGCGCAGATCGAATCGGTCCATCAGCGGCCCCGAGATTCGGCCCAAGTAATCCTCACCACAAAGCGGTACCTTGGCGCAGGCGCGGGCGGGGTCCGACAGATAGCCGCATTTGCAGGGGTTTGCGGCGGCGATCAGCAGGAATTTGCACGGGTAGCGGATATGGGCATTGGCGCGAGCGACGACGATTTCGCCGGTTTCAATCGGTTGGCGCAGGGTTTCCAGCACCGCGCGGGGGAATTCGGGGAACTCATCCATGAAGAGAACGCCGTTATGGGCCAGCGAGATTTCGCCCGGCTTGGCACCTTTGCCGCCGCCGACAATGGCGGCCATGGATGCCGTGTGATGGGGCTCGCGAAACGGGCGTGCGCGGGAAATACCGCCTTCGGACAAAAGCCCTGCGAGAGAATGAATCATTGAGGTTTCAAGCGCCTCGATAGCGGAAAGCGGTGGCAAGATACCTGGCAAGCGCGCGGCAAGCATGGATTTTCCCGAACCGGGAGAGCCCACAAACAGCGCGTGGTGCCGACCGGCAGCGGCGATTTCGAGGGCGCGTTTGGCGCGTTCCTGCCCTTTCACATCGCGCATGTCGCGCCCGAGTGCGCTGGCGGTGACTTCGCCGGCCTCGGCCGGGGGGATGGTGGCTTGGCCAGTGAAATGGCGCACCACCTGGTTGAGCGATTCGGCGGCGAGAACCTCGGTGGCGCCGACCCATGCGGCCTCTGCCCCGCAGGCCTTGGGGCAGAGCAGGGTGCGGTTGGCCTCGGCTGCAGCCATGGCTGCGGGGAGGGCGCCAATCACCGGGATCAGGCGGCCATCGAGGGACAACTCGCCAAGCGCCACAATGTTTTCGACCTCATCCTTGGGAATGATTTCCAGGGCTGCCAGCAGCGCAAGGGCGATGGGCAGGTCGAAATGTGAGCCTTCTTTCGGCAGATCGGCGGGGGAGAGGTTGATGGTGATGCGCTTGGATGGCAGTGCGATGGACATCGCGGCGAGAGCTGCGCGCACCCTTTCGCGGGCCTCGGACACGGCTTTGTCGGGCAGGCCGACCAGCGCGAAAGAGGGCATTCCGGGGGAGACGGCGCATTGCACCTCGACCAGGCGAGCCTCGACCCCTTCAAAGGCGACTGTGAAGGCCCGTGCGACCATTGCCCTGCGCTCCGTTTACTTTGGTTAACGGATAGCAGGGCAAAGGTTTACGATTGGTAAAGCTGGATGAATTTCGGCCAAGCTTCTGGATCAGCGACAGTTTTGTCGCGGTAAAAGGCGTTGCAAAAGCCGAAGCGGCGGTTGGACAGTTCCAGCACATGGGTGACGGGCTTGCCGGAATAGGGGCAGGCGGTGTTTTCGGCATCGGTGCCGGAGACCGCTTTGGCGGCCAGCGGGGTGGGGCCGGGCCATGGCCGGCGCGGGTAATCGCGGTTATAAAACGGCTGGTCGGGCAGATCGACCATGCCCATGGCGCGCCATTGGCGGAAGGGGGCGTGGGTGAGATGGGCCTGAACATAGGCTTGTGCGGCGGGAGAGACGGGTAGGTTATAGCCAGCAATTCGGGCTGCCACCGGGGCAAAGAAGGCATCGGCGGCAGAGTAATCGCCACAGAGCCAATGCGTTGATCCGGTTTCTTTTTTCGCCCAGGCCCAGATCAGATCAAGCCGGGCGAGATCGGCCAGAACGGGTTCGGGCGGGGCGCAATCGGTGTAGCTGAGGCGCAGGTTCATCGGGCAATGGCTGCGCAGGGCGGTAAAGCCCGCGTGCATCTCGGACGCCAGAACCCGCGCGACGGAACGGGCGCGCGGATCGGTTGGCCAGATCCTTGCATCGGGGTGGCGGGTGGCCAGTTCTTCGGCGATGGCGATGGTTTCGGGGACGACGAAACCCTCGGGCGTGCGCATGGTGGGGGCGGTTTTGGCCGGGGGATAGTCACGCAGCATGTTGGGGAGTTCGTCGGAATAAAGCCGGGCGAGATGGGTTTTCACCGGGATATCGAAGGCGTCAAACAAGAGCCAGCCGCGCAGGGACCAGCTTGAATAGGCGCGGTCGCCGATGATGAGATCGTAG
>JAGPBG010000324.1 GCA_018063485.1 Cypionkella sp. | reverse complement strand
TTTTGATCCGGTCAAACGCGATGACATTGGTGAGTGGTCAACCTTGGTGCTAAGGCGAAAGTGAGGCGGATTTGTGGAAATTTTGGCAGATGCCCAAATTTTGCCACAATCCCTGTCTACGTTAGGCCTTGTGGCGGGGGCCGGATGTGCGTGGAGTGTTCAAGATGTCCGACCCGAATCTGGTTGATTTTTATGGACGTATTGCCCGACTTGAAAAAGCGCGGGCCAAAGGTTTCGCGTTTGAGGCTGCTGGCACGCTCGGACGCTCCTTTTACATCCAGAAACCACGCAAGCGTCGTTCATTCATCTTCCCTTTGATATTTGTTGCCATTTCGGTGTTTGGCCTGAAAGGGACGATTTATCATTTTGTCGGTCAGGCATCCTATCAAGACCGCGTGGCGTCGTTGCAGGCCGGCGAAGGGTTTGACCGGCTTGGTGGCTGGTTGATGCAGGCCGATCCTGTGACTTTGCTGGTTGCGGATCAGATTTCCAAGCTGAAAGCGCGCTTCGAATAGGCCGCGCTTGCCGCAGACTCCGGGTTTCTGGACTTCCTGACACAAATGAAAAAAGCCGCTGTCACAATGACAGCGGCCTTTTCAATGTCCTGATCGCGCTTAGCGACCGATCATGTCCACGTCGCCGCGGCACAGGCCGATATCATCCAGCTCGCGATCAGTCAATTTGCCCAAGGCATTGCGGGTGACGCGTGCGTCATTCCAGCCCGACAGGCTGGAAACGGCTTCGCTCACAAAGTGAGCAACACGGAGAAACGAGATGGCGCCCACTGGCGCCGCGCGGGACGACTCATAGGCGGCCATAGCGGTTATCCTTTCAAACTGATGTATTCGTTGGCTTCATGCCTTCGATGAGAGCTATCTAGTCATGCTGCGGGTGCAAAGCAAGCTATGCCGAGGCATGGCCGGGTTGCACCGGAAGCATGACTGTTTGCCACAGTTTTGCCGTTATTTTACGAGTGAAATCGCCAATTCACCCCAATTTGTCGCTATCCGAGCGCCGATGGTCGAATTTCTGCGCTTGCACAGTGGGTGGCGGTTGAAAGCCAAGCCCGGATTTCGACTTGGCGGATGTTCTCTTTTCGTGCTATTTCGGAAAAAAGAGCGAAAAGGGGCAGGAATGCGGGTTTTGGGGATCGACCCAGGTTTGCGAAACCTTGGCTGGGGGGTGATTGATGTGGCGGGTGCGCGACTCAGCCACGTCGCGAACGGTATTTGCCATTCTGCCCCCGGCGAAGGTGACGGTGACCTCGCGCTGCGATTGGTATCGCTTTACGAGCAATTGACGGATGTGATGCGGCGGTTCCTGCCGGATCAGGCGGCGGTGGAACATACGTTTGTGAACAAGGATGCGGTGGCCACGTTGAAACTTGGGCAGGCGCGGGGGATTGCCTTGCTGGTCCCGGCGCAGGCGGGGATTGTGGTGGGGGAATATGCACCCAACGCAGTGAAGAAAACCGTTGTCGGCGTGGGCCATGCAGCCAAGGCGCAGGTGGATCACATGGTGCGGCTGCATTTGCCGGGTGTGCAGATTGTGGGGGCTGATGCAGCGGATGCGCTGGCTATCGCAATCTGTCACGCCCATCATTTGCAAAGCTCGGGTCGTCTTCAGGCGGCATTGCGAAAGGCAGCGGGATGATCGGAAAACTGTCGGGGCGGCTGGATTGGCGCGGGTCTGATCAGGTGCTGATTGATGTGCGCGGCGTGGGCTATATTGTCCATGTGTCGGATCGGACCTTGGCCAGTCTGGGTGGCGTGGGCGCGCCGGTGTCGCTTTATACCGAATTGCTGGTGCGGGAGGATTTGCTGCAACTGTTCGGGTTTCCCTCGATGCTGGAAAAGGAGTGGCACCGGCTTCTGGTTACGGTGCAGGGCGTCGGGGCCAAAGCGGCGATGGCGATCCTGGGCACTTTGGGGCCCGAGGGCGTGGCGCGGGCGATCACTTTGGGTGACAACCGCGCAATTCAGGCGGCTCCCGGTGTGGGGCCGAAATTGGCGCAGCGGGTGATCCTGGAACTGAAATCGAAGGCCCCGGCGGTGATGGCGGCAGGGGTGAGGCTTTCGGCGGTGGCCGAGGCGGGGGATGAGGTGATCGAGCCGATGGCTGCGCGCCCGACGGTCAGGGCTGCACCGCTTGCTCCCGCGAAGGCCGCTTATGCGGCGGATGCTCTATCGGCGCTGGTCAACCTTGGCTATGCGCCGGGCGAGGCAGCGCAAGCGGTGGCGACGGTGGCTTCAGATCAGCCCGAGGCGGATACGGCAATGCTGATCCGGGCTGCGTTAAAGCTGCTGGCGCCGAAGGGGTAGAAAATGCAACCCGATCCCGCGCTGCGCCCCAACAAACTGCCCGAAGATCTTGACCGCGCCCTGCGCCCGCAACTCCTGGATGATTTCGTAGGCCAAGCCGAGGCGCGGGCCAACCTGCGGGTGTTCATCGAGAGCGCCCGGATGCGGGGCGAGGCGATGGATCACACGCTGTTTCACGGGCCTCCCGGACTGGGCAAGACCACGCTGGCGCAGATCATGGCGCGCGAATTGGGGGTGGGGTTTCGGATGACTTCCGGCCCGGTGCTGGCAAAGCCCGGCGATCTGGCGGCAATCCTGACCAACCTCGAGCCGCGCGATGTGCTGTTCATCGACGAGATTCACCGGCTGTCGCCGATTGTGGAAGAGGTGCTGTATCCTGCGCTGGAGGATTTTGCGCTGGATCTGGTGATCGGTGAGGGGCCGGCGGCGCGGACGGTGCGGATTGAATTGCAGCCGTTTACGCTGGTGGGGGCGACGACGCGGCTGGGGTTGCTGACGACACCGTTGCGGGATCGGTTCGGGATTCCGACGCGGTTGGAGTTTTATACCGAAGAGGAGCTGGACTCCATCGTGACCCGTGGCGCGCGGCTGCTGGGGGTGGCGGCCGATCCGGCGGGGACGCGTGAGATTGCGAAAAGGGCGCGGGGGACGCCGCGGATTGCCGGGCGGCTCTTGCGCCGGGTGGTGGATTTCGTGACCGTTGAGGGCGACGGGCGGCTGACCAAGGAAATCGCCGACCGGGCGCTGACACGGTTGGGGGTGGATCATATCGGGCTGGACGGGGCGGACCGGCGCTATCTGATGTTGCTGGCCGAGCATTACGGCGGCGGGCCAGTGGGGGTGGAAACGATTGCGGCGGCTTTGTCCGAGGCGCGGGATGCGATTGAAGAAGTGATCGAGCCGTTCTTGCTGCAACAAGGGTTGATCTTGCGCACCCCCAGAGGGCGGATGCTGGGGCAGCGGGCCTGGCGGCATCTGGGGCTGGAGGCCCCGAGGGCTCCGGGGCTGGAGGCCCCGAGGGCTCCGGGGCAGAGTGATTTGTTTGAAGGCTAGGGCGCATGGTTGGGCGGTTAGTTAGGAAAGCGGGAAAGCCTCTGGCTGGCGTATTTGGCCTAAATGCAAATGGGACCGGGCTTTTGGGGGGTGACCGGGGCGGTCGGCTTGGGTAAAGGGCGGCGGTTGGCTGCAAGGACGCTTTGAATG
>JAGPBG010000323.1 GCA_018063485.1 Cypionkella sp. | reverse complement strand
ATATCGACATGACCCAGCGTGATCGGGTCAAAGGTGCCAGGGTAAAGGCCGATCCGCATGGGGTTCTCCTGCCAAAGTCACCCATAGCAACAATATTGCGCAAGCGTATGCAAGGGCGAAAGTGATGTGTTCAGAAGCCCTTGATCATGCCTTCGAGGGCGTCTTTTTCCATCGCAAGCTCTGCCAACCGCGCCTTGACCACATCACCGATGGAAATCAGGCCGACCATTTCAGTGCCTTCCACCACGGGTAGGTGCCGAAAACGGCCATCGGTCATCTTCTGCATCACCGCTTCCGCAGTGTCAGCACGGGCACAGGTGACAACGCGGGCGGTCATGATGCTGTCGACTGTCTCGGCCAGACAAGCCGGGCCTCGACGACCAAGTTCACGCACCACGTCACGCTCGGATACGATGCCGGTAAGGTGTTTGCCATCTTTGGAGATCACCACGGCCCCGATCTTGCGTGCTGACAGCACCTCTGCCACCTTGGCCACCGTCGAGCCGGGCGGCAAGGACACCACGCCATCATCGGATTTCGATTTCAGGATTTGACTGACAATCATCTGGTCTTCCCTTTATGTCTGTTCAGCGTCAGGCCGGCGCAAGATTCTGTCAAGACCTTGCGTCGAGTCTTTGCATTTCCCTTCTGACCTCTACCGAAAGCTGTGCTGCAAAGCGGTTCAAGCGTTGGACGCGACCATCATCCGCATGACGGATCAACCAGAACGACCGGGTGAGGTTGATGGCTTCGGGCAAGACCCGCACCAGTTCGGGGGCTGCGGGCAGCGCAAAACCATGGACAACGCCGATCCCTGCCCCGTGGCGCAGGAAATTCAACTGCACCGAGACCGAATTTGACGCAAGCGACGGTGCCGCCGCGCCAATTTCGGCCAGATAGTCGAGTTCCTTGTCAAAGATCATGTCGGCAATATAGCCGATCATCCGGTGGCCTTGCAGGTCGGCAGGGCCTTGGATGGGGGGGTGCTTTGCCAGATATTCGTGAGATGCGGCCAGATGCAGCCGGTAATCGGTGAGTTTCTGCACAGTCAGCCGCCCGGCATTGGGGCGGCTGACACCGATGGCCATATCCGCTTCACGCTTGGAAAGGTTGAACACCCGTGGCAAGGCGACGATTTGCACCTCAAGCCCCGGATTGGCGTCACAGATCCGGGTGACGACTTGCGGCAGCAGGTAGTTTGCACAGCCATCTGGCGCACCCAGACGGATCTGGCCGGTCATGCCTTCGGGGCCACTCAACGCCTCGCCCGCTTCGGAGACATTGGTTTCCATGCGCTCGGCATGGGACAGCAGGCGGGTGCCGGTTTCGGTGAGGCTATAGCCTTGTGGGGTTTTCACGAACAGCCGCGCGGTCATCGCCTCTTCCAGCCGGGCAATGCGCCGACCGACGGTCGCAGGATCAATCTGCAACCTGCGCCCGGCCCCCGACAGGCTTTCGCTGCGCGCAACGGCAAGGAAAATGCGAAGATCATCCCAATCCAATGCCGCCTCCATCTGCAAAAATGCAAAACTAGTTTGAGATATTGTCGCTTTATTTGGCGTTTTCGCAAGAGTAGATTGGGGGCAACCATAGGAGAATTGTCATGCAAGAAATCGGTCACTGGATCAACGGACGCGAAGTCAAAGGCACCTCGGGGCGGTTTGCCGACGTGTATAACCCGGCAACGGGCGAGGTGCAGGCGCGGGTGGCGCTGGCGAGCAAGGCCGAGCTGGATGCGGCCACCGCCGATGCGGCGAAAGCTCAGGTCAAATGGGGCGCAACCAACCCGCAGCGCCGTGGCCGGGTGATGATGGCGATGGTGGGGCTTTTGAACCGCGATATGGACAAGCTGGCCGAGGCATTGAGCCGCGAGCATGGCAAGACCCTTCCCGATGCCAAGGGCGACGTGCAGCGCGGGCTGGAAGTGATCGAATACTGCATCGGTGCGGCGCAGATGCTGAAGGGCGAGTTTACCGATTCCGCAGGCCCCGGCATTGACATGTATTCGATGCGCCAGCCGATCGGAGTGGCGGCGGGCATCACGCCCTTCAACTTTCCGGCGATGATTCCGATGTGGAAAATGGGCCCGGCGCTGGCCTCGGGCAACTCGTTCATTCTCAAACCGTCCGAGCGCGATCCTTCGGTGCCGATGATGCTGGCGGCGCTGTTCAAAGAGGCTGGTCTGCCCGATGGCGTGTTGCAGGTGATCAATGGCGACAAGGAATCGGTCGATGCGATTCTGGACAACGAAATCATCGGGGCGGTGGGCTTTGTCGGCTCGACTCCGATCGCAGAATATATCTATGGGCGTGGTTGCACCAACGGCAAGCGCGTGCAGTGCTTTGGCGGCGCGAAAAACCATATGATCATCATGCCCGACGCCGATATGGATCAGGCGGCAGATGCACTGGTGGGGGCAGGTTATGGCGCTGCGGGCGAGCGCTGCATGGCGATCTCGGTGGCGCTGCCTGTGGGTGAAAAGACTGCGGATCGGTTGATCGAGGCGCTGATCCCGCGGATCGAAAAGCTCAAGGTCGGCCCCTACACCGCCGGCAAAGATGTGGATTACGGACCGGTTGTAACGGCTGCGGCCAAGGCCAATATCCTGCGGCTGGTGGAAACCGGCGTGGCGCAGGGGGCCAAACTGGTGATCGACGGGCGCGGCTTCAAGCTGCAAGGCTATGAGGATGGTTTCTTCGTGGGGCCTCACCTCTTTGACCTTGTGACCACCGATATGGACATCTACCGCAAGGAAATCTTTGGCCCCGTGCTGTCGGTTGTGCGCGCCAAAACCTACGAAGAGGCATTGGGCCATGCGATGGATCATGAGTATGGCAATGGCACCGCGATCTATACCCGTGACGGCGACACTGCGCGCGACTTTGCGGCGCGGGTGAATGTGGGGATGATCGGGATCAACGTGCCGATTCCGGTGCCCTTGGCCTATCACACCTTTGGCGGCTGGAAGAAATCGGCGTTCGGCGACTTGAACCAGCACGGGCCGGATGCGTTCCGCTTTTACACCCGCACCAAAACGATCACCGCACGCTGGCCGTCAGGCATCAAGGAAGGCGGCGAGTTCAACTTCAAGCAGATGGAGTGAACTTTCGCACTCTGGCCCCGGAAATCCGGGGTCAGATCAAGTTTTTTGGCGGAATTCATGATATAATTCTTGCAACGTCGCCAAGCAGGCGACGCTTGCTGAAAGGAAAAGCCATCATGTTTCAAACCAATGTCGGAGGTCTTGACCGCATCTTGCGTGTGGTTGTTGGTGCAGCCTTGCTGGTGTGGTTCTTCATGGATCAGGGCAGCGGATTCTGGCACTATGCCAAACTGATCGGGGTGCTTCCCCTCGCAACTGGCTTGATGGGGTCGTGCCTGGTGTACTCGATCCTTGGCATAAAAACCTGCCCGATGAAACGCTAGGAAAGGGGCGGGGAGACCCCCGCCCTGCCCTGTTCAGCGATTACCCATCCGCAACAGGAAATAGGAACCACCGCCGATGGCCACGCCAAAGAACCAGCCATA
>JAGPBG010000322.1 GCA_018063485.1 Cypionkella sp. | reverse complement strand
GCGCAGGAAATGCTGCGGTTGCTGGAGGGCGTGAACATCGTGGGGGCAGACGTGGTGGAAGTGGCCCCGCCCTTTGACATGGGCGGTATGACGGCGCTTGTCGGTGCCACGGTGATGTTCGAACTGCTCTGTGTCATGGCGGCAATGGTTCATCGCAACCGATAGGCGGGGTTTCCTGGATAAGGTGGCGGGGCTTGCCCCGGTTGGGCCGCCAGCTTACGGCCCTGCGTTTGTGGCGGGGTATATGACCTTTCCCTGTTCAGTCAGCTGCGCGCCGGGGGTTGGCAGTGCATGGTCAATCTGCTTTGGGGCCATCAGATGATCGACGGCATGGCCGTTGAGGATCAGATGGTCGCTGATGATGCGGCGATGGCAGCGCCACCAGACGGCTTCTGAACACATCAGTGCCAGACGCTGGTGGCGTCCAAGGCGAATAATCTCATCGAGTGCAAAAGTAAATTCGTCACTCAGGGCGAAATCGGCATAGTTGTGAAAGCTCTGCACGCGCCACATCGCGTTGAGGTTGGCATCGACGTCCGGTTGCTTTGCCCGTCGCCCACCCAAGGCGGGGCAGTGCCGATAGCCAATCTGCGCGCGCGCAAGGTCGTCTGGCAACCGGTCGATGTTGAAAGCAGGGTTGGCGCGTGAGCGGGGAAAGGAACGAACGTCAATCAACAGGCCAACCTGCGCGTCCCGCAGCATATCCAGAAACTCGTCGAGACTGCGGGTTGAATGGCCGATCGTGGTGAACTGCGCCACCATCAATCGAGCTTTGTCAGCGCACCCGCCTTGTGGGCGGCAATGTGATCGGTCTTGTCGCTCTTTATTTCGTATTGCGGCTCATCTGGCGATGCGCGATGCCGATGGCCCTTGTAATCGAAATCCGCGTGATGAATCCTGATGATCCTGCCGGTCACCCGACCGGCCTCTGAATTCCAGCTGACATGGTCACCGATCAGGTATTGCGTCATGGCTCCCTCCCGTTATTGCTGCGGCAACTCCACTTCTGTCGCAGAATCGGGGCGGTTGCCCAGAGTATTTCGGGGTTGCCCCGTAGCGTCGGCGTCGTGCGGGCCATCGCTACTCCACCTGAGGGGGTGGAGTAGCGATGCAGGGCTTGGGGCTGTGGGCTCAGGCAGCAGGGCGCGAGAGCAGCGCACCTGGCCGCATTTGCGCAATGGCGCGGGTGATCAGCCCGGCAAGGCCCGCTTTGATCAGATCGCCGGGGATGAAGGGCAGGGCGAGCGCTGCGGCTTCGGGCAGGGTTTTGCCGAGTGTGACCGACATGCCGATGATGCCAAAACCGGCGAGCAGAACGGCACCACCAAGCAGCGCGCCGGTGAAGGCGGCAATGCCGATGGGGGCGGGCATCCGTTCGGTGATCAGCCCTGCGACAAAGGCTGCCACCGGAAAGCCGATCAGATAGCCGACGGTTGGCCCGGCAAAGACGCCGAGTCCGCCGCGCCCGCCCGCCAAAAGCGGCAAGCCGATGGCGACAAGTCCCAAGAACAGCAGCACGGCCAGCGCACCTTTGCGCGCGCCCAGCACGGTGCCACACAGCATGATCCCCAGCGACTGCGCCGAGATCGGCACCCCCGACATCAGATCGAGTTTCGGCACCAGCCCCAGGGCGGCAATCAGGGCGGCAAACAGAGCAATATGGGTCAGTGATTTTTCCATGGGATTCTCCAGTTGGCGCTGACTTAGAGCGCGTTGCGTTCAATCAGATACAGGTATTCACCACGCAACCCGAGGCAGCGATTGGCTTTGCAAACGCGTTCGGGTTGCGAGGTGACGTCAATTCAGCGCAGCACGCTCTAGCCTGCACCGCCCCTTGCGCGCAAGGCCTCTGCAACGCGGTCGGCATCATCGAGGGTGGCAAGGGTGATGGGCAGCAGAATGCGCCAGCCGGGGCGGCGGTTTGAGCGGGCGTGCCACGCCTCGGCGATTTGGGTTGTGCGCACGGTCAGCGTGGGGATGAAGCGGATGGTCAGCGCGATGGCAAGGGCAAGGCTGCGCGGCGATAGTCCGATGCGGGTAAGAGGTTTGGTAAGGGTTTCGACCACTTGGATCATGTCGGAAAGGCGTGTGGTCATGGTAACGAAATTCGCGGCGGCGACGGCGGTAATCATGGTGAGCATGATCCTTATGCCGGATGGGTCGTGCAGCCAGAGGTGCCACAGAGCGACGATCACCATGAACGGGATCAGCGGGCGTAGCGTTGCGGCGCTTTGGCGGGCAAAGCGCGCGCCACCGCTGGCGATGATGGCGGCCATTGCGGCAGCGGCAAGCGTCAGAGCGGGCGTGGGCAGGGCAAAAAGCACCATGGTGATGGCGCAAAGGGCCGCGAGTTTCAATCCGGCGGGCAGGCGGTGTGCCCAGATCTCAACCGGGAAGGTCAGTGTCAGCATCGTGATCCCCCAAACGCTGCATCTCGGCGGTGAAAGCCTCTATGGTTGAGGCGGCAGCTCCATCAGCGCGGATACGCCCTGCGTCCAGCCAGATCACGCGCTGGCAATTGGTCATGGTGGCGGGGTCATGGCTGATGGTGATCAGGCGCTGGGGCAGCGCGGCAAGGCGGCGCGAGAGCCGCAATTGGGTGGGGATATCGAGGCCTGCGAAAGGCTCGTCCAGCAGGATGGTTTGCGGGCTCATCAGCAGCACCGACAGCAGGCACAGGTAATGGCGCTGGCCCATGCTGAGGCTGTGGGTGGGGGCTTTGGTCCAGGCGCTGCGGCCTTCGGTTTGCAGCAGGGTTACAACGCGGGCGGCGGCGGTTTCGCGGTTCACCCCCTGTTGGAGCAGACCAAAGGCCAGTTCTTCGGCCACGGTGGGGAAAAGGATCTGGTGATCGGGGTTTTGAAACAGGATGCCTAGGCGGGACAGCATCGCCTTGCGGTCTTTTGCGGGATCAATATCGCCCAGCCGCACAGAGCCGGAGGCGGGGGAGATCAGCCCGGCCAAAAGGCGCAGAAAAGTGGTTTTGCCCGAACCATTGCGCCCGATGATGCCGATGCGGGACTCAGTCAGGGTCAGCGTCAGGTCTGACAGCACAGGCCTGCCTTCCAGCGAGACGCAGGCGGCGTTCAGGATGATCGCTTGGCTTTGGTTCACATGGTCCCCCGGTTTTGCGCAGGGGTGTAGCGCGGGCGGGAGGTGCAGGGAAGAGGTCAGGTGCTTTGAGCGTAATCAAGCGCGCGCGCATAGATCGCGGAAAGCTCGGGTGTCAGCAATCCGTGACCTGCGGCGGCCTGATAGACATGGCCTGGGTTCTCATTCACCTCGTTGATCAACGCGCCTTCCTCCGTCAGGAACACATCCCAGCCGAGGATGCCATGCGCGGGAAAGGATTGATGCGCGCGCAACACATTGGCCAGCGCCTGTTCCCAATGCGGCAGAACATAGCCCGGCAGCGGGGTGTCGGGATCAAGCCAATGGGTAACATCTGGATCCACCGCATCGCGTGGGTTGCGGGCGCGGATGATGGCGCCGGTTTTCAGATCAATCACGCACCAGATGCGGGTATTCACCGTATCGC
>JAGPBG010000321.1 GCA_018063485.1 Cypionkella sp. | reverse complement strand
CTTTCAATCTTCACCTGAAACCGCGCCATCACATCCGGGCGGTCGGGATAATAGGTGATCTTGCGAAAGCCCTCGGCCTCGCATTGGGTGCAATACATGCCGTTAGACATGTAAAGCCCCTCAAGCGCCGTATTGGTTTGCGGTGAGATTTCGACTTCGGTGGTCAGCACAAAAGGCCGCTCGGGCAAATCGCTCAGGGTCAGTCCGGTCTCATCAGGGCTGGCCGCAACGCTTTGCCCATCAACGGCGGCGTCAATCAAGCGCAGCCCTTCGCCGTGCAGCCTGATCTCGCGCTGCCCCGGTTCTGGCACCAGATGCAGCGCCGCCCGCACCCGCGTGGCGGTGGGATGCAGTTGAAATGTCAGTTCTACCTTTTCAAGCCTATGGCTGAACGGCTGATATTGGGCAAGATGCACGCTGCGCGGATCATGGGCGGTCATATCGATCTCCTTTTGCCGGCCAAGGTTTCGCGAAACCCCGCCCGGCACAAGAGCCAACATCTATTACGACAGCGCCATTGCCTCAAGTTTTGCCAAAGTGGTCAGACCCAGCCGTTCAGCGCCAAAGTCGCGGGCGGCTTGACAATGGGCAACCGTCGGGAAGGTCATGGTCTGGGTGATCCGCGTGCCGCCCGCTTCGGCCGTGAGTTCCACCACAACCCGCATCGGTACGTCGGCGTCGTCACCGTCGTCCATCAGAAACTCCAACCGTTTTTCGGGCAACCAAAGCGTATAGCGATGCCGGTTCACCCACACCTTGCCCTCTGGCCCGATCATGTCAAACTGCCATTGACCACCCTCGCGAAGATCTATCTCCTTGGTAATACAGTGATATCCCTCGGGGCCAAACCAAAGCGGCAGAATTTCTGGATCGGTCCAGCAGCGCCAAACCATGGCAAGCGGTGCCGCCATCAATCGGGTCAGAACGATTTGGCGATCTTGCATCATTTCACCCCCTGCGCATAGGCTTCCAACTGATCCACGACCGTTCCCCAACCGTCATAAAACCCCATTTTCTTGTGGGATTCGGCAGTCTCTTTGTTGCGATGGCGCGCAATTGCTGTGTATTTCGTGCGCCCGTTCCCCAAATCCTCAAACAGGATGATCGCCGTCATGAACGGCTCGGGCGCAGGCTTCCAACCTTCGGTATAAGTATCGGTAAAAACTATCTTTTCATTCGGAATAATTTCAAGATAGACCCCGTTGTTTTCCATGATGGTGCCCTCGACATCAAAAGTCGTGTTGCAGGCCCCGCCCGCGCGCACATCAAGGGTGCAGGCGGTCACCTTATGCGGTTTGGGCACGAAAAAGTTCTTCAAATGCTCGGGCGTGGTCCAGCAGCTATACAGCAACTCACGCGGGGCATTGATGGTGCGGGTCAGCACAAGATCAAGCTCGGGGTCAATTTCCATCGGGTTTCGCTTTCATCAAAGTGGCAACATAAGCTTCCAGCCGGTCGGTTCGCGCCTCCCAATCGGCGCGTTGGGCCGCCAGCCATTCAACCGTGGCGGTCAGGGTTTCTGGCCGCGCGCGGCACATGCGAGTTCTGCCGGTCTTTTCCGAAGAGATCAGCGCGGCCTCCTCAAGAACCGACAGGTGCCGCAGGACTGTGGGTAGTGCCAATCCCGTCGGTCGCGCCAATTCGGAAACCGGCACCGCCGCCCCGCCGCCCATTTGCGCCAACATGGCGCGACGGGTCGGGTCAGACAGCGCCTGAAAGATCAGGGAGAGATCAGGATCATGCTTAGCCATATAGCTAAGTAACATTGTTCCACTGATTCGAAAAGAGAAACTTAGTCAACCCGCTAACAATCCCTGCGATTTCCTTGCCATCACGACAAGTGTTTTCGTGAGAACACGGCAAATCCAGCCCCTGCAAACTTGCCCCGGCGGGCTGATATGCTATTTGTGTTCCATCGCATACACAACGGCCTGGAGACCCATGACACATCGCATCACCCGCCACGGCTTGCAGGTTGATCGCCTTCTGGCCGATTTCATCGAGACCCGCGCCCTGCCCGGCACCGGGATCACCGCTGATGCCTTTTGGTCCGGTCTGGCAGATCTTGCCACCACCCAAGGCCCGAAAAACCGCGCCCTGCTGCAAAAGCGGGCGGATTTGCAGGCCAAGATCGACGCCTGGCACATCGCCCACCGCGACGCACCGCATGATCCCGTCGCCTATAAGTCGATGCTGGAGAACATCGGCTATCTGCTGCCCGAAGGCCCGGATTTCCAGATCGACACCGCCAATGTCGATCCCGAAATCGCAGCGGTCGCCGGGCCGCAACTGGTGGTGCCGATCACCAATGCCCGCTATGTTCTGAACGCCGCCAATGCCCGCTGGGGCAGTCTATACGATGCGTTTTACGGCACTGATGCCATGGGCACCCCCGCCCCTGCTGGCGGCTATGACCGTGGCCGCGGCGCACGCGTTGTCGCCCGTGCGCGGGTGTTTCTGGATGAGGCCTTCCCGATTGCGGGCGCATCGCACGCTGATGTGCGCCGCTATCAGGTGATCAACGGCGCACTTCTGGTCGATGACATGCCGCTGATCACGCCGGCGAAATTCGCAGGTTACAAAGGCAATCCCAAGGCCCCGGACTCGGTGCTGCTGGTCAACCACGGCCTTCACGTCGAACTGGTGTTCGACCGCGCCCATTTCATCGGCAGCCGCGATCAGGCCTGTCTGGCCGATATCGTGCTGGAATCCGCGCTTTCCGCGATCATGGATTGCGAGGATTCCGTCGCCTGCGTCGATGGCGAGGACAAAACCCTGGCCTATGCCAACTGGCTGGGGGTGATGCAGGGCGATCTGTCCGCCGATCTGGAAAAGAATGGCAAGACCATTCAGCGCCGCCTGAACCCGGACCGCGACTTCACGGCCCCCGATGGCAGCCCGTTGTCGCTGAAAGGCCGGGCTCTGCTGTGGATCCGCAACGTCGGCCACCTGATGACCAACCCCGCGATCTTGTTGCCCGACGGGTCCGAGATCTACGAGGGCCTGATGGACGCCGCCATCACCACCATGATTGCGATGCATGATCTGAAGAAAACCAACGGCTTGCGCAATGCGACCATGGGCTCGGTCTATGTGGTCAAGCCGAAAATGCACGGGCCGCAAGAGGTGGCTTTCGCCGTCGAAACCTTCGATATGGTCGAACAAATGCTGGGCCTGCCGAAAGACACCGTGAAAATCGGCGTGATGGATGAGGAACGCCGCACCACGGTCAACCTAAAATCCTGCATTCGCGCCGCGAAATCGCGGCTGGCCTTCATCAACACCGGCTTTCTTGACCGCACGGGTGATGAGATTCACACTTCGATGGAGGCCGGACCCTTCAGCCGCAAGGATTTCATCAAGCGCAAGAACTGGATCGGCGCATATGAAAACCAGAATGTCGATATCGGACTGGAATGTGGGCTTCAGGGGCGCGCGCAGATCGGCAAGGGCATGTGGGCCGCCCCCGATCTGATGGCAGCGATGCTGGAACAAAAGATTGATCACCCCAAGGCCGGGGCCAATTGCGCCTGGGTGCCCTCACCC
>JAGPBG010000025.1 GCA_018063485.1 Cypionkella sp. | reverse complement strand
GCCGAAATCCGCACCGGCTCACCAAGACCCAGGGACCAGCCCTCGATCGCACCAGCGTCCCCGGCCTTGCCCTCGGCCTTGTTCACCGCCAGGATCACCCGCGCGCCCTTCTTGCGCAAGATATCGGCGAATGTCTCATCCGTAGGCGTCACACCAACGCGGCCATCAATCACAAACAGGCTGACATCGGCCATATCGACGGCGCGTTCGGTCAAGCGGCGCATCCGGCCTTGCAACGAATCATCGGTGATTTCCTCAAGCCCGGCCGTATCAATCACCGTGAACCGCAGATCGAACAGCTTTGCATCGCCCTCGCGCAAATCACGGGTCACGCCGGGCTGATCATCAACCAGTGCCAGTTTGCGCCCGACAAGGCGGTTGAACAGCGTTGATTTGCCGACATTCGGGCGGCCAACGATGGCGAGGGTAAAGCTCATGTCAAAGGTCCGACCTTAAGGAAGTGCCTCCCTTACACGGACCAGCCGCTAACGGAAAGCGAGAAGTTGCCCGCCCTTGTTCACCACGAACAGCATCCCACCCGCCAAAGCCGGGGCCGAAGCCGCCCCCCCCGGCAATGCCACCCCGCCGATCAGGCTGCCATCGGTCGGGCTAAACAGCCGCAACTGACCATCACCCGAGACAACGACAATCCGCCCGCCCGCCAGAACCGGGCCATAATGCGCGGTGATCGCCTTTAGCTTTTTCGCCTTGTCCTTCACGAAATAGGGCATGGCTTGCGCCCAGATCACCTCGCCGGTGCTGGCATCCAGCCGCACCAGACGCGCCTCATCATTGACGACAAAAACCGATCCCCCCACCACCAGCGGCGGATTCATCGCGCCCTCATTGGCGGTCCACAGCCGCATCCCGGTCTTGGCATCCATCGCCACGGTCCGCCCGGCAGCCGAACCGATATAGATCACGCCGCCCGACACCACCGGATCGCCGGTCAGATCACCATAGCTTGCATAGGCCCGGCCCAAACGCTTGCCTGCCACGGCGGCCTTCCAGACCTGCGCGCCGCCATCTGCCGCAATCGCTGAAACCTCACCGCTCGAATAGGGGAAAACCACCTGATCGCCCGATACCGCAGGCGAACCCGCACCAACAACACCCTCAGCCTCCGGCGTGCCGGGGGCCTGCCACAGAATCCGCCCGGTATCAGTGGCAAGCGAGGTTGCCGCCCCGTCGCGGCTGATCACCAGCACCTGTTTGCCGTCTATGGTTGGCGCGGCATTCGAGGGTGCATCAAGCCGTTGCCGCCAGACCACCGCGCCAGTTGCGGCCTCGATTGCAATCACTTCACCAAAACCCGTCGTCGCATAAACCCTGCCGCCTGCGGCGGCCAAACCGCCGCCAGAAGCGCCGCCGCCACGATCAAATTCCGCCGTCAGATCCTTTTGCCAGACCAGCGCCCCCGCCAAAGTCACCGCCGAGACGGTTGAGCGCGCATCCATCACGAATACCCGCCCGCCCGACACCACCGGCGCGGCCTCGACCCGGTTGCCGCGATTGTTGCCTGCGCCGATATTGACGCCCCACATCAATTGTGGTGCACCGGAAAGCTGACCATTCGGCCCGGTATGCTGGGCAGAGCCGCCCTTGTGGCCCCATTCGGCGTTGGCCACCGCGCCGGGAATGCTGATCGGGGCCGACCGGTTTTCCGGCCGGTCGGGCGGTGCCACCGGATCGGCCTGACCCTCAACGGGAACCGAATCTTCCAATGGCGCGCGCACCGGGAACCGCTCGCCCTGCAAGATCACATCGCGTTGGCATCCCGACAGCGCCAACACCAGCCCCGCAACGCCCAGATACAAAGTGGTTTTCACCGCTGCCGCCCCCATCTGCATTACCTCAACGATTCTGGCCGTTGCCGAGCTTTACCCTTGATCCGCAGGCAGCTCACTTGCCAGCGCGGAGTTGCTCTTTGGCGGCACACCGCCCAAAGCCGTGATCATGTCCGCCGCGCGCTGGCGCAGACCCGACGGTGCTTCTTGATCCTGCATCAGCGCAGCCAAGGCCGCAATCGCCGCATCGGTCTTTTGCTCTTCGACCAACAGATAGGCCAATTGTTCTTGCGCCAAAGTGCGGAACGCCCGCCCCGGCACCGCCAGATCTTCCAGTGCCGCCCGGCGCTCTGCCAGCGGCAAATCACTGCCCGCCACCGCGATCCGGCGCAATTGGGCCAGATCACGGTAAAGCTGCGGCTGACTGGTATCGTTGATCAATCCGTCAAGTGCAGCCAGACTGCCTGCCTTGTCGTCGGCAGGATCCGAGGCCAGCATCAAGGCCGCAACCGCCTTTTGCGTGGCATCCGCCGGAATGGCGGCAATTGCCGCGCGGCGCTCTTCGGGCTGGCCCAGATCGGTGGCATCCAGAACCGCATCGCCAAAGGCCTGCGCCCGTGCCACCACCCTGGCCTTTTGCCATTCGACATAGCTGGCACCGCCGACGATCAGCAGGATCGCCAGCACTCCGATCCAGCCGTATTTGCGAAAGATCGCGAACAGGCGGTCACGGCGCACCTCTTCGGTGACCTCGTCAATGAAGCTGTCGGGACTGCTCAAACCTGCCACTCCTTGTTCTTGCCCTGTCTTACACGGCAACAACGCGCCTTGCCAAGCCCCGGACCGCGCGGCAAACTCACATCTGCCCCCCCTTTTACCACTTCGCCCCCGAATTTGCCCCGTGATCCCCATGGTTTTGTCGAATTTTCACCGTATTTTTCGCAAACAATTGCGGCGAAACACTGCGTCAGGACACCCGATGGACCTTGCCTTCTTTGCCAATATGTTGATGTTTCTGGGCGTCTTTGGCGGCAGCCTTCTGCTGGACAGCAGCAGTAGCTCCTCGTCCTCCGAGGACCCGCTCTATGATCGCGATGATTATACCGACACTGAAAACGGCACCAGCGGCAATGACGATCTGTCGACCGACAAGGAATCGGTCGCCTGGTTCCTCAACGGCGGCGAAGACAGGCTGGAAGGGTCCGAGGGCGACGATTATGCAAATCTTGGCTCTGGCGATGATCACGCCGACATGGGGGCTGGCAATGATATCGCCCTGGGGGGTGATGGCAATGATGCAATCAGTGGCGGCAACGGTTTTGACCGCTTGTTTGGTGATGCGGGCAATGACGCGCTGAATGGCAATCTGGGCGATGATCAGGTTTCGGGGGATGCGGGGGATGACACTCTGCTGGGCGGCAGCGGCAATGATATCCTGTCGGGCGGCCTTGGCAATGATGTGCTGTCGGGCTTTGATCTGAACACCTCGGCCTTGGGTGGTATGACCAGCGCCGACGGGGCCGATCAGCTTTTTGGTGGCGAGGGCAATGACAGCCTCTTGCTGGGCCATGGCGACGTGGCCGCAGGTGGTGCGGGCGATGACAGCTTTGTGCTGGATCACCGCTTCAACGATGCCGCCCTGGGCTATCGCATCACCGATTACACCGCAGGATCGGATCAGATCGAAGTGCTTTACACCCCCCGCTTTGATGCGGCCACCAGCGCCGAGATCGCGCCCGACCTTCAGGTGGAACTGTCGCCGGATGGCCAAAGCTCGCTGATCCGGCTGAATGGCTCGATCATAGCGCAAATCGACGGCGCGACCGATCTGTCGGCAGCAGACATCACGCTGACCGCCGACCATCTGACGGATCCCCATTACGCGCCCGCCGCCTATTCCGCCGAAGTGCTGGGCACGGCAGCGACTGATACCCTGACCGGCAACAGCGCAGGCACTGCCTGGTTTGCCGGCGCCGGGGATGATCATCTGACAGGATCAACGGCGGCAGATTACGCGCGCCTGGGTGACGGCGATGATCAGGCCAACATGGGTGCTGGCAATGACATGGCGCATGGCGACGCGGGCAATGATGCGATCAACGGCGAAGCGGGCAGTGACACAATTCTCGGCGATGCAGGCAACGATTCTGTTGGCGGCGACGATGGCAATGATTTCCTGGCCGGGCAATTGGGCGATGACCACATCTGGGGCGGTGCCGGAGCCGATAATATCAGCGGTGGTGGTGGCGATGACACTCTGTCAGGCTTTGGAGACAATGCCGGGGCTGCGGACGGCATGACGGCGATTGACGGGATCGACAGCCTCGCGGGAGGGCAAGGTGCCGACACCTTGATCCTTGGCCATGGCGATGTGGCCACCGGTGGCGCGGGTGCCGACACTTTCGCGCTCGATTTTCGATACGACGAAGGCCCCGAGGTCTGCCTGATCACCGATTACACCCATGGCATCGATCAGATCGAGTTGCACTACTCCCCGGTTTTCGACGGCACGGGCACCGAAATTCCGCCAGTGCTCTCCATCACCTTCGGGCCGGGCAACGCCTATGCGCTGCTCAACCTCGATGGGGTGCAGGTGGCGCAACTGACAGGGGCTGCGGGACTGACCACCGCCGACATCACCCTCATGCCCACCGCCGCCTGACGCAAGATCAGGCCGCGAGTTCCTCTTCCTCGGCCGATTGGCGCTCCCACATCGCGGCATAGCGCCCGGCTTGGGCCAGCAATTGCTCATGCGTGCCGCTTTCGGTGACAATACCGTTTTCCAGCACCAGAATCAGATCGGCATCGGCAATGGTGGACAGCCTATGGGCGATGGTGATCACCGAGCGGCCCTCGCCCATTTCCAGCAGACTATCTTGAATGTCACGCTCGGTTTGCGTGTCCAGCGCTGAGGTCGCCTCATCCAGAATCAGGATCGGCGGGTTCTTTAGCAAAGTCCGCGCAATCCCCACCCGCTGCTTTTCGCCGCCCGACAGTTTCAAGCCGCGCTCACCCACAGTGGTTTCATAACCATCGGGCAAGGACAGGATGAAATCATGTATTTTCGCGCCCCGCGCTGCGGATTCAATCTCGGCCTGCGTCGCGCCCTCCTTGCCATAGGCGATGTTGTAGCCCACGGTATCGTTGAACAGCACGGTGTCTTGCGGCACCACGCCAATCGCCTGATGCAGCGAAGTTTGCGAGATCTGCCGAATATCCTGCCCGTCGATACGGATCGCCCCGCCCGTCACATCATAAAAGCGGAACAACAGCTTGCCGATGGTTGATTTCCCCGATCCCGAAGGCCCCACCAGCGCCACACGCTGCCCCGGACCGACGCGCAGCGAAATCCCTTTCAGGATTTCGCGGCTGGGATCATAGGCAAATTGCACCGCGTCAAACACGATCTCTCCGCCTGTAACCCTCAAGGCCGGCGCATCCGGCGCATCCTTGATCTCCGCAGGTTGACCCAAAAGGCCAAACATTTGCCCCATATCCACCAAAGCCTGCCGGATTTCACGGTAAACGGTGCCAAGGAAGTTCAACGGCATGGTGATCTGGATCATATAGGCGTTGACCATCACGAAATCGCCCACGGTCAAAACCTTGGCCTCAACGCCTTTGGCCGCCATCACCATCACGATCACCAAACCGGCGGTGATCAGCGCCGATTGCCCCGCGTTCAGGATCGACAGCGATTGTCCGGTGCGCACGGCCAGCCCTTCATAGGCGGCCATTGCGCCATCATAGCGCTTCACCTCGCGCGCTTCGGCGTTGAAATATTTGACGGTTTCGTAATTGAGCAGCGAGTCGATGGCCTTTTGGTTGGCATCGGTGTCATGATCATTCATCTCGCGCCGGATTTGCACCCGCCATTCGGTAACGCGGAACGTATAGGCCACATAAAGCCCGATCGTCACCACCACCACCGCCGTATATTGCCAGCCGAACACAACCGCAAAGATGATAGACACCATAATCAGTTGCACGATCAATGGCCCGATGGAAAACAGCATGAAGCGCAGCAGGAAATCGACGCCTTTCACCCCGCGCTCGATGATCCGGCTCAGGCCGCCGGTCTTGCGGGTGATGTGATAGCGCAGGCTTAACTGGTGGATATGGGTGAAGGTCTCGATGGCCAGCTTGCGCAGCGCCCGTTGACCCACCCGCACGAAAATCGCATCGCGCAGCTCGCCAAAGACCACGCCGCCCAGCCGCGCCATGCCATAGGCGACCGTCAGCCCCACAGCCGCCATCGACAGAAATGTCGCCGCCCCCGGATTGTCACCGGCCAGAATATCCACCGCCTGCTTATACAAGAACGGCGTGTAAACCTGCACCAAAGTCGCCAGAGCCAGGCTGATCAGCGCCGCAACCACTCTGATCTTGACCCAATTCTCGCCCCTGGGCCAAAGATAGGGCAAGATCCGCTTGATCGTGTGCATATTGGAGGCGCTGGTGTCGGTCATCATTCATTCCCTGATCCTTGCCACGGCAAGGGTTGTCTGCCGGCGACGGTTGGTCTAATCTCGCTTCAAGAGTTCATGAGTAGTTGAAACATGCAGCAAGGTAAAGCCCTCGAAGCCTTTGCAGCGCTGGCCAATGCGGATCGGCTGCATTTGCTGCGGCTGTTGATGCCATTGGGGAAAACCGGTTTGCCTGCGGGCGATATCGGGCGGCATCTGGGCTTGGCCGCGTCACGGCTGTCGTTTCACCTTTCCACATTGGAACAGGCCGGGCTGATACGCTCGCGCAGACAGGCGCGCAACGTGATTTATGCGGTCAACCCTGCGGGAATGGGACAGACCGTCGCCTATCTGCTGAATGATTGCTGCTGCAACCACCCCGAGGTTCTGGCCTGCTGCCCGCCAAATCCGGCGGTTACTGTGCCCCCGGAAGCGTGAAAACCTGCCCCGGATAGATCAGATCCGGATCACGGATCTTGTCCTTGTTGGCCTCAAAAACCTGCACATAAAGTACCCCATCGCCAAATTCGGTCTTGGCAATGCCCCATAGGGTAAAGCCGGGTTGCACCGTCACCGAAACCGGCGCGGGCTTGCTCGGGGCCGCTGGTGCCTCGGTCCCGCCCTCAAGCGAGGGTGCGACGGGCACTTGCGCCACTGGCTCTGTCGCAGTCATCTCGACGACAGGCGCAGCGGTTGCAAGTGACTCAGGCGCAGTAGCCCCTGAAAGCGCAGCGGAAACTTGCGGCACAACAGGCGCTTGTGGCGCAACAGAGACATCGGCCTCCGCTACGGCGTCTGCCGCCTTTGCGGCCTCAGCCCCCTCAACCGCAACCGGCGCATCCTCAGAGGCACTCGCCAAAGCCGCCAGCGTTTCGCGTTTGAACGGGGTCTCATAGCGTGAGGCCACTTTGCCTGCCGCGTCGATCTGATCAACCCGCAGCACATAAATCCCTGCCGCAACATCCGGCAAAGTGACAGCCCAGCGGCCATCCGCTGCAATCGCGGCCGCCCCGGTTTCGGCCCCATCCAGATAGATCCGCACAAAGGCCAAAGCGGTGCCGCTGCCCGCCAGTTGCACCGCCCCATCCGGCGCATAGGCAATCGCGTCAAGCGTGACATTGGTCACCGCGTCACCACCCGATTGCAACACCTTGACGCCGTCATTGGTCACCAACAGGGCGGCAGGCGGGGCTTCAGCCGCTGGCGCATTGGCGATCTGCGCCGGTTCTTCTGCCGTCAGAGCTGGCGGTGGGGACTTCAGCGTCTCCACCACCTCTGGCTGCGCCACTTCGGCCACCTCGGGCGCGGGTTGCCGGGTTGGCGCAACGGCGACGGTTTCTTGCGACAACACCTCGCTGCCATCGGCCAGCCGCATTGCCAATGACATCAGCCTTGGCTGCGCGCTGGCAGGCAAAGTGGTGAGGATCGCGAATTTCCCCTGCGCATCAGCTTTTGTCTGCGCAATATCAATACCGTCCAACCGCAAGAGCACCATTGACCCGGCCAGCGCCGCTCCGGCGATCGTTGTGGTGCCATCCGGCTCCACCCGCACAACATCGAAACGTGGCGGAGCGATTGCGACAGCAGAGGGGACCGATGCCACCTCTTGCACAGCGGGCGCGGGATCCACCGTTGCCACTTGCAGCGCGGCAACCTGCGGTGTTACCGGGTCCACCGTCGCCACCTCCGGCGTGGCAGTCGTCGCATCTTGCGCAACAGAGGCAACCACCTGCGATGCCGCGCTTGACTCAGGGGCAACCAAGGGCGGCTCTACCACCGATACCACAGACTCCCCGCCCGGCCATACAGCCCAGCCCACAAGCGCCAAGACCGCGACCGCACCAGCCGCCAAACCTGCCTTGCCGCCTTTTCCCATTTCTTGCCAAGCCGACATGCCATCCCCCAAACCGCGCGGCCTGTTCCCGGCCCCTGCTTTCCTTTGCCAGAAAACCCTTATATCACCGCCCAACGCAACTGTTTTTCCCAAGGCGCCCCGAATGCCCCAAACACCCCTGTCGATCTGTGTCTTCTGTGGCGCGCGTTCGGGAACAAATCCTGATCACGTCATCACTGCCCGCGCTTTGGGGGCGGCCATCGCCGCCCAAGGCTGGCGGTTGGTCTATGGCGCGGGGGATATCGGGCTGATGGGTGAAGTTGCCCGCACGGCGCAATCGGCGGGTGCCGCAACCTTGGGAGTGATCCCGACGCATCTGATGGGGGCTGAGAGCGGCAAGCGCGATCTGACCCAACTCATCATCACCGAAACCATGCACGAGCGCAAAAAGGTGATGTTCATGAACGCCGATGTCATCGTGGTGCTTCCGGGTGGCGCAGGCAGTCTGGACGAGTTTTTCGAGGTGCTGACCTGGGCGCAGATCGGGTTGCACAAAAAGCCGATTTTGCTGCTGAATGGCTCGGGCTACTGGACGCCACTTGTCGACCTGTTGGATCATATCATCACCCAAGGCTTTGCCGCCCCCAGCCTGACCTCGCATTTCCAGACCGTTTCCGATGCTGCAGCGGTGGTGAACCTCATCAACCGCCACGCCGCCCGATCAGAGCGCTGAATTGAACAAGACAGCCAATGGCGCGCTTTGCCGAACAGGGCGAATTTCGCCGGCCTTGATGAATTGCGCCGCTCTTTGCAACGGATCCGGCTGGCCGAGTTGTTCGGACCGATTTGCCTTCCCCTTGGCCGGATTCTTGGCTTTACCGTGCATTGGCAGACGGCAATGGCGCAAATAAAAAACAGCCCGCCGCATCACTCCGACGGGCCTGTTTCAGCCCAGGATCAGATCACATACGGGCGGCGACAGCTTCCCAGTTGACCAGTTTCTCAAGGAAGTTGCTGAGATAAGCTGGGCGCTTGTTGCGGAAATCAATGTAGTAGGAATGCTCCCACACATCGCAGCCCAAAAGCGCTGTTTGCCCAAAGCAAAGTGGATTCACGCCGTTTTCGGTTTTGGTCACCTTCAGCGCGCCGTCCTTGTCTTTCACCAACCAGGCCCAGCCCGAGCCGAACTGACCCGCGCCTGCGGCCGAGAAATCTTCCTTGAACTTGGCGACCGACCCAAAGGCCTCAACCAGCGCCTTTTCCAAAGCCCCTGGCATCGCTTTGCCTTTTGGTCCCATTATCTCCCAAAACAGCGCATGATTCCAATGCTGTGACGCATTATTGAAAATGCCGTTCTGCGCCACGGCACCCGCCTGATAGGTGCCTTTGACGATCTCTTCGACCGACTTGTTCTCCCATTCGGTGCCGGCAATCAGCTTGTTGCCATTGTCGACATAGGCCTTGTGGTGCAGGTCGTGGTGAAACTCCAGCGTCTCTTTTGACATGCCATGTGCGGCAAGGGCATCATGGGCATAGGGCAGATCGGGAAGGGTGAAAGCCATGAGTAGTCTCCTGTTCTAAACGCGGTTCTTGTCGCTCAATAAGGGGGCAGAGCCGAGGAAGGTCAAGGGCGTACCTGACTTCACTCCGGCCTGCGTGGAGCCAAATCGGCGGACCGATGAAGAAACGCTTTTCGCGCCAAATCAGTTCCGCTGCACGATGGCGATTTTCACAGCGGCGATTTTCACAGCCCGCTTGTTTCACGGCCCGCTTGGCACCCGATGCGCGCGCGGTCAACGGCAAGCGGCGGCAATGGCCGCCGCTCTCGCTCAGTCCAACTCAGAGCCAGGCATCGCCGAATGGGTCAAGAGCCCCATCACATACGAGGCAACCGAGCGGAAACAGACCAGCGTATAGCCGCCATCCGCCGCCCAAAAGGCTGCCGCAACCTGTGCCGCGCGGGTCCGGCGCAATTCGCCGGGGGCCATCGCGCCCAGATCAACGGGCGAGAGCTTGGCCAAAACCTGTGCGGCTTTTGGCCCTTCGATGCGAAACACCGCCCGCGCATCTGACACGACAGCCGCCAGATGATGCTGCCCTTTCAAAGCCAGGTCCAAAGCCGCCATCGCGGCTCCGGTTTCGGCATAAGGCATCACCAACAGATATTCATCCGGGCTCATCCAGGCTGCGGCCTTGCCACCAAGTTGAACAATGCGGCGTTGTGCTGGCAGACCCGTGCCCACCGCCGCCATGATCGCCGCATCAAGGCCTTTCACATCAGGCTTGGCGCGCAGAGTGATCATGCCCAAAGGCCCGATCTCGCGAATTTTGGCAAAGCCGTCGAAAGACGCCTGCCCGAGGGCGCTTACCGGATCAGACATTCTGCTTCTCCCCATCCTTGTCAAAGAACACCTGATCAACGATCCGCGCCTTGATGGTGCCAGTCGCCCCCGCCGTGAACTCCACCACCTCGCCCATCCGTTTGGGCGCATGACGGATCAATCCCATCGCAATTCCGCGCTTTAAGGTCGGGCTGTAATAGGTTGAAGTTACACGCCCTTGCACGTTTCTCTGTCCATTGGCGTTATGCCCATCCTCAACAATATAGGCACCATCGGGGATCACTGAACCGTCAAGCGTCTCAAATCCGGTCAACTGCCAGCGATCGGGCGAGGCAAGAAAGCTGCGCTCTTGCCCGCGCTTGCCAAGGAAATCCGCCTTCTTCTTGGAAATCGCCCAAGACAGACCAAGATCCTGCGGAATGATGGTGCCATCGGTTTCATCACCGATCATGATAAAGCCCTTCTCCGCCCGCATGATATGCAGGGCTTCGGTGCCATAAGGCATCGCTCCGAACTCGGCCCCCGCAGCGTGGCAGGCGTCCCAGAAAGCGGCGCCAAGGCTTGCCGGAACCGCGATCTCATAGGAAAGCTCGCCCGAGAAACTGATCCGGTAGACCCGCACCGGGAACCCGGCCAATGTGCCATCCGCCCATTGCATGAAGGGCAAGGTTTCCTTGGAAACATCCATCCCGCCGAGCTTTTCCAACAGCTTGCGCGCATTCGGGCCAACAACGGCCACCTGCGCATATTGTTCGGTCACATTGGCTGTATAGACCTGCCAATCCCACCATTCGCATTGCAGCCAATCCTCCATCCAGGCGTGAATGCGATCTGCACCACCAGATGTGGTATGGCAAAGCCAGGTGTCCTCATCAATGCGCGCCACCACGCCGTCATCCGACAAAAAGCCGCTTTCGCTGCACATCAACCCGTAACGGCACTTGCCAATGGGCAGGCTGCTCATCACGCCGGTGTAAAGCATATCGAGGAATTTCCCCGCATCCGGCCCTTTGACGATGATCTTGCCCAGCGTCGAGGCGTCCAGCAACCCAAGGGCGGCGCGGGTGTTCAAGACTTCCCGCTCCACCGCCTGCGCATGGCTTTCTGCCCCGCGCGGGAAGCAATAGGGCCTGCGCCAATGGCCGACAGGTTCCAGATAGGCACCGTGCGACTCGTGCCAGCCCTGCATCGGCGTGCGCCGGATCGGCTGGAATATCTCACCACGCGACTCGCCTGCCAGGGCCCCCAGAGTGACCGGAGTATAGGGCGGCCGGAAGGTCGTGGTCCCGACTTGCGGGATATCGGAATTCAGTGCGCCAGCCAAAACGGCCAACCCGTTGATATTCGAAAGTTTCCCCTGATCCGTGGCCATCCCCAGCGTCGTATAGCGCTTGGTATGCTCGACACTCTCATAGCCTTCGCGCGCGGCAAGCTGCACGTCAGACACTTTCACATCGTTCTGATAGTCCAGCCACATTTTCATCTTCATGGCAGGGGTCGCACCTTGCGGCATGATCCAGACCGCTTCCATCGCGGCTTCCTCAACCGCTTCGGCCTTCACGCCGCCAGCCTTCGCTTTTAGCCCCATCTCTTTCAGCAACCCGGCCATCTGCGCTGTCACATCCGCCATCGCTTCAACAGCCGTCATCGCGCCATTGGCATTGCCGACGGCCGTGACCATCGCCGCACCGTCCTGATTGGTCGGTGGACGGGTGACATCGGGGCGGAAATGGGCGTGATCCGCATTCCACGTCAACTTGCCGCCGCAATGGCTCCACAGATGAACCACCGGCGACCAGCCGCCCGACATTGCCACCGCATCGCAAGCGATTTCCTCCAGCACGGCACCCTGTCCGGCCTGAACACAGATCGCCACCCCCGTCACCCGCTTGCCGCCCTTGACCTTGGCAATCGCGCGACCGGCCTCAACCCTGATCCCCATCGCCTTGGCACGGGCAGGCAA
>JAGPBG010000320.1 GCA_018063485.1 Cypionkella sp. | reverse complement strand
TAATAGGGCGTCCAACTCGCGCCATTGCGCTTGATGACCGTCCAGGTATCGGGCGAGGCCCAAAGCGGGTCGGCCTCCAGAAACTTGTCGCGATAGGGGCCGGTGTCCAGCCCCGCGGCCATCCGTGACGCCGAAAGCATCCGGCTGCGCATCCCCGAAATCTCATAGTTCAGTCGCTTGCCCACCAGGGCCGCCGTGCTGTCTTGCTTGGCTTGCTTCAGATCGACGGCAAGGGCTGCAAAAACCGCCTCATCCGGCACATCCTTGCCATCCCAGGCCTGCAACGCCACCAAAGTCTGCGGCAGAACCGAACGGGTTTCCGGGTTTCCCACCGCCGTAACCAGCAGATAAAGGATCGGCGCCACGAAGGCGATCACCAGAAACGCCACCAGCGGCAGCGCCAACGAAAATGCCGCCCGCCGCGCCGGGCGTGCCGCACGGCGCACCGCCACAAAGGTGCGGATGCGCTCGATATCCGTGGTTTTTGTCAAGGAAACTGCCATTGCCTAACCCTCCAGCAAACGGCAATCGGAGGGCGAACAGGCCAGATGCACCCGCTCTCCCGCCGCAAAATTCCGCGCCTTGCTGATCGGAATGCGCGCCGTCACCACCTGTTTGCCAAAGGCCTCGACCGACAGGCGCATGTGATCGCCAAGGAAGAACACATCCACCGCCGTGCCGGAAAACCGGTTCATGCCCGCATCGGTGGCGTCATCGGCCAGAACAATGTTCTCGGGCCGCACCGAAAGACTGACATTTTTGCCCACCGGCGCCGCATTGGCCACCTTCATCGTTGTCCCATCGGCCATCTTGACCACAGCGCCACCGGCCTCACGGCCCGCCGAACTACAGGTCATCGTATTGTTTTCACCGATGAATCCGGCAACAAACCGGTTCGTCGGCGCGTTATACAACGTCTTCGGATCAGCCAGTTGCTGAATCCGCCCGTCATGGAACACCGCAATCCGGTCAGACATCGTAAGCGCCTCGGACTGGTCATGCGTCACATAGACCATCGTGATCCCCAACGAGGTTTGCAGATGCTTGATCTCAACCTGCATCCGCTCGCGCAACTGTTTGTCCAGCGCACCCAAAGGCTCGTCCATCAACACCAGCGACGGCTCGAACACCAAAGCCCGCGCCAAAGCCACGCGCTGCTGCTGCCCGCCCGAAAGCTGCGCCGGCTTGCGGTCGCCCAGCGCCTCAAGGCTTACCCGCCCCAGCGCCCGCTTCACCTTGGCCTGCGCCTCTTCGCCCTTGATCCCGCGATAGCGCAGCGAAAACGCCACATTCTCGGCGACCGTCATATGCGGAAACAGCGCGTAATTCTGAAACACAAAGCCGATATTGCGCTTTTCCGGCGGCAAGCGTTCAACCGGCTTGTTCTCCAGCAAAATACTGCCCAGGGTTGGCCGTTCAAACCCGCCAAGCATCATCAGTGTGGTGGTCTTGCCAGAGCCCGAAGGCCCCAGCATGGTTAGAAATTCACCCTTTGCCACATCAAGGTTCAGGTCTTTGACGACATAATTGATGCCGTCATAAGATTTCTTCACCTCTTTGAAGCGGACGAGCACATCACCCGGTTGCCCCATCGCTTTTGCTACAGTGGTATCCATCAATGCACCCGTCCTTCTGTCAAACTGTGATCACTGCGCCAGCCAAGTGGTAAAGCGCTTGCGGATTTCATCGCCATTGTCAGCCCAGAAGGCGTTGTCCAAGGTCAGAGCAACGGTCAGGTTTGCAGGGCTGGTCGGCAGGTTCGCTGCATCTTCAGGTGCCACGAACTCAGCCGCCGATTTGCGCACCGGGCCGTAAGGGATGTATTTGGTGGTTGCTGCCAAAACCGTCGGCTCTACCGCATATTTGATGAAGGCCATCGAGGCTTCAACATTCTTGGCACCCTTGGGGATAGCCCAATAGTTCGAGTCCAAAATCTGGTTATCCCAGACAATCTTGAAGTTCTGGCCTTCCTTGTTGGCGTTATAAATCCGGCCATTCCAAGCGGTTGTCATAACCACTTCGCCCGAGGCCAACAACTGCGGAGCCTGCGCACCAGCTTCCCACCAGACGATGTCTTGCTTGATGGTGTCGAGTTTGGCGAAAGCCCGGTCCAGCCCCTCTGGGGTGCCCAGCACTTCATAAACCTGATCGACGGGCACGCCATCGGCGAGCAGGGCAAATTCCAGATTGGTGGCGGGGTTCTTCCACAACCCGCGCTTGCCGGGGAATTTCGCGGTATCGAACAGATCGGCCAGAACGGTTGGGCCATTTTCGGTTTTAGCGGCGTTATAGGCCAGCGAGGTCGAATAAACGATGGTGCCGACACCGCAATCGGAGGTGGTGCCGTCGATCCAATCCGACTTGTCGCCGATTTGCGCCCAGTCGATCTTCTCGAAAATGCCTTCGTCACAGCCCTGCAACAGGGTGGGCGCGTCCACGTCAACCACGTCAATGGTGGTATTGCCGGACTGGATCATCGCCGCGATCTTGGCGATCTCTCCGCCATATTCTTGCTCATCCACCTTGATGCCGGTGGTGGCGGTATAGGTCTCGAACACCGCCTTGCGCTGTGCCTCTTGATAGGCCCCGCCAAAGCTCATCACCGAAATCGCGTCCTGGGCAAAGGCCGGAGCCATCCCAAGCGGTGCAAGTGCCAAAAGTGAAACTGCCAAAACCCGGCGTTTGATTGCGTATCCCAAGTCAACCCTCCCTTGTTGCTGGAAACCGCCACGCACAATCGTCGCGCGAACGGTTCGTAGAACGTGACGCTACGTCGCAGCAACCCTCATGGGAAATTGGAAGAATGTATAGGCTGATGAGGATTGCTAATGGCCGGCGCGCTCAAACTGCCTGACCCGATAGCCAAAGCGCCACGGGGCGCGGCCACACTTGGGCGAAAAAGCCACAACTTCGCCTTCCAAGCCCATAAAGCCTATGGGTTTTTCTGGACCTGCCTCGATCTTGTGGCTATCGTCGGCTTCAAACGGGGCGACATGACCCCGAGATGAGGCAGCAATGGCGTTTCCTGAGCAGTTTTCGAACTTGCCAGAATATGCGTTTCCGCGTCTGCGGAAACTTCTGGACGTGCATCCTGCGGGCGGCACGCCCATCGCCATGACAATTGGCGAACCGCGCCATGCCATGCCCGATTTCGTCGGGCCGATTCTTGCGGCCAATCTCGACGGTTTCGCCATCTATCCGCCCAATGACGGCACCCCCGAAGTGCTGGCTGCAATTTCGGATTGGCTGCATCTGCGCTATGCTACGCGTTTGTCACATGATCAACTGATGGTGCTGAACGGCACCCGTGAAGGCTTGTTCAACGCCTGCATCGCGCTATGCCCGGAAACCAAACACGGCAAGCAGCCCGTGGTCTTGATGCCGAACCCGTTCTATCAGGTCTATGCCGTTGCCGCCCTCGCTGTGGGGGCCGAGCCGATCTATGTTCCCGCCACCGCCGCGACCGGCCATTTGCCCGATTACGCCGCCCTGCCCGCCGAAGTGCTGGACCGTGTCGGCGTCGCCTATATCTGCTCGCCCGCCAATCCGCAG
>JAGPBG010000319.1 GCA_018063485.1 Cypionkella sp. | reverse complement strand
TCCGCGATTCTTGAAGAACTCGGATTCGCTAAACATTCGCAATGGGGTAGGCGTGTCGGCAGATGGAAGTCGAGCGGTGTTTGTGATTTCGAACACGACCGTCAATTTCTATGATTTCGCGCGGTTTTTTCGAGACGGGCTGGGCCTTTCTGATGCGCTCTATCTTGATGGCTCGATCTCGCGCCTCTATGCGCCCGAGTTGGGGCGTCACGATGGTGGCTTTCCGATGGGCCCCGTTGTCGGCCTTGTGGTGCCCAAAGGTTGACGCAAGGCGAGGGTGGCGCTAGCAGGCTGACTTGATTTGGGAAGGATCACCATGGCACGCATGAAGAAGGGGAGGGCGGTTTCGGGCTGGCTGGTGGTGGACAAACCTGCGGGAATTACCTCGACCGCCATTGTGAACAAGGTGAAATGGGCGTTTCAGGCGCAAAAAGCCGGACATGCCGGAACACTCGATCCCGCCGCAACCGGAGTTCTGGCGATTGCATTGGGCGAGGCCACCAAGACGGTGCCCTATATTACCGACGCGCTGAAATGCTATCACTTTCGGATGACATTTGGCGCCAGCACCACGACTGATGACGCCGAAGGTGACGTTCTGGAACGATCTGATCTCAGGCCCGATGATGCTGCCATCGAGGCGGCGCTTGCGCGTTTTCGCGGCGATATCGAACAGGTTCCACCGCAGTTTTCTGCTGTAAAAGTGGAGGGGGAACGGGCCTATGATCTTGCTCGTGAAGGCGAGGCGATGATTCTGGCAGCGCGCCCGCTTTTCGTTGAGCGGCTGGTGATCATCGACCGGCCCGACGTGGATCATGTCGATTTGGAAATGGTCTGCGGCAAGGGCGGCTATGTGCGCTCTATTGCCCGTGATTTGGGGCAGGTCCTGGGGTGTCTTGGTCATGTGGCCTGGCTGCGGCGGGAATGGTCGGGGCCTTTTACGGCCGCTGAGGGCATATCTCTCGAGCAGCTTGACGCCTTGGCGCGGACCGAAGAGCTGGATCACTGGTTGAAGCCGCTGGAGCTTGGTTTGGCCGATCTGCCGGAACTGCCCTGCACCCCCGAAGGGGCGGCGCGATTGAAGAACGGCAATCCGGGAATGGTGATTGCCAGTACGGTTGGCTATGGCGATGCGGCTTGGGCCAGTTATGCCGGCCGGGCTGTCGCGGTTGGGGTCTATAAATCCGGCGAGTTGCACCCCTCGCGGGTGTTCAATTGACCCCGCTCGGGGGCCGGTCTCGGGTGGCATCGAGCCACCACTCAACCGGACTGCCGTGGAGCGGATTGATGCGTGGCGCGGTGAAATGCTCCGCAGGGAGAATCTGGGCAAGGGCAATTCGGGGGCGGCACCTGTCGGTTGCGCAATGGGCCGATTTGAGACGATCCGCGCCTAGACAGATCAAAGGGCGCAACCGGTGATCACCCGGCAACATCAGAAAGGTGATGCTTTCAGTGTCGCCGTTTATTCCGATTGCGAGCGATATCGGTATCTGTTGACGCGGGAGTGGCAGCCGGGCGCGCGCCGGGCATTGTTTGTAATGCTGAACCCTTCGACCGCAACCGAGTTCCAGAATGACCCCTCGGTTGAGCGATGTGAGCGGCGGGCGCGCGCGCTTGGCTTTGGGGCCTTTCGCGTTGTCAATATTTTCGCCTATCGGGCAACCGATCCCAAGGTGATGCGCTCGACGGAAGATCCGATTGGGGCCGGCAATGACGCGGCGATCATCGAGTCTCTTGAATGGGCCGATCAGGTGATTTGCGCCTGGGGCGGGCATGGCGCATTCTTAGGGCGAGCTCGATTCGTTGAGCAATTGTTGCGATCTGTTGACAAACCCTTGTTTCATCTGGGTCTTACCCGCGACGGGCAGCCAAAGCATCCGCTTTACATTGGATATGCCGAGCAACCGCGACCCTGGGTGCTTTAGAGCGCGTTGCGTTAAATTGAACTTTCCTTGCGACCCGAACGCGTTTTCAAAGGCAATCGCTGCCTCGGGTTGCGAGGTGACTATATGTATCCGATTGAACACAACGCGCTTTAGGCCGCACGCAGTTGTACCGTGCTGATGTCGATGCTCGAATGCCCCGCCAGATCGGCCAGTGGCACTCCATCAATCAGCAAGGTACAGCTTCCGTCATGGCTGTCGATGCTCAGGAGCGGATCTGGATGCAGGTTGGCATCATAGAGGATCACCAGTTGATCCTGCGACGGATCATAATCCATGATCTGCGCTAGCGGGTCGCCGCTATGGATGTCTAGCAGGGCAAAGACATCCGCCGCTTCGCCGCCATTGGCGAGGTCGCCGCTGCCCAGCATCAAAAGGTCATCTCCCGCGCCACCATTCAAGATGTCGCCCTCAAGGTCAGTTTCGCCGGGCCATTGTCCCCAGATTGTGTCCTGACCCGGGCCGCCGTTCAACTCATCACTTCCAAGGCCACCCGACAGAAGATCGTTGCCATAACCACCGTCCAGAGTATCATCCCCGGCCTGACCCGTCAGTTGATCGGCGCCCTCGCCTCCCAGCAGCAAGTCGCTTCCGTCGCCACCGGAAAGCTGATCATTGCCTTCATGACCCGACAGCGTATCCCAACCGGCACCGCCAAACAGCGTGTCGTCACCAGCCCCGGCATCCAAGGCATCGTTATTGTCGCCGCCGGACAGCAGGTCATTGCCTTCGCCGCCATCAAGGTGATCATTGCCATCTTCGCCCAACAAGGAATCGTCACCGCCGCGACCGCCCAAAAGATCATCTCCCGCACCGCCAAGCACCAGATCATCGCCACCGAGTCCGTCAAGACGGTTTGCCGCCTCGTCACCGATCAGGTTGACGTTGTCATCGACAGCATCGGGCACATCGTCAGACAGCGGCATTCCGGCAGGGTCGTCGTCAGGTTGCGCCTCCTCGGTCGAGGATTCCCCCAGAAGCATGAGCATATCGGTGCCGTTTCCCGAGTCGGCATCGGATGGTTCTGCATCTTCTTCCGGTTCGGTCCTGTTGGCGGGCAAAAGAACGTCCGCTGACAAGGTGGCAAACAATGCGCCCAAAAGCCCAAGCAAACTCAGCATCGCTATCACCTTTCCTCGCAGGCTGTTTACGGCCCGGGCGTTAACCATGAAATCGTTAACCTATTGATCTGCAACAGGGTCATATCTGAAATTATATCATTTTCCCTGTGGTCAAACCATAGGCAAGTCATGGCTGTTCCAAGGAGTCTGATGGAATGGTTACCAGCGATTCATCGGAACTTACGCAGCAAAAGGGCTTTCCTTTATCCGGGTTTTCCCCTATCCAGCCACATCCGCTCATACCGGCGGTGCCATCGGCCTTGTCTGGACGACATCCCGGCTTGTGCCTTCACCCTCTTTACAGGAGATTTCGATGTCGATCACCGTTGAAGAAAAGACCCGACTGATCAAGGAATACGCCACCAAAGAGAACGACACCGGCTCGCCGGAAGTTCAGGTTGCGATCCTGTCGTCGCGGATTGCGACCCTGACCGAGCATTTCAAGGGTCACAAGAAAGACAACCATTCCCGTCGTGGTCTGCTGATGATGGTCGC
>JAGPBG010000318.1 GCA_018063485.1 Cypionkella sp. | reverse complement strand
GCTGTCGGCTCTCAATCGCTGATGGGGCAACCCATGCTGCACCGGCTTTGCGCTGCCACCGGGGCAAAGGTCTGGCCATTTGATCCTGTCGCCGGCCCCTTGGTCTTCGCCGAAGTCTACCCGTCCTTGCTACGTCCGGCTGTTCAGGCCGAAACGGCAAGGGGCTGGATCACCGATGCCGCTCAGGTGAGGCTCTTGTCGCGCGCCCTTTGGCTATTGTCACGCGACGGCGGCCTTGCGGCCCTGTTCAACACCATCCCGGCCCTTGCCGCCGAGGAAGGCGCAATTTTGGGAGCCGTTCACGCATCGGAATTGCTGGACGCGCTGCGATGGCCATGATGATTCATGCCACTCTGCCCCCAGAGCTGACCAAAGCAGCGGCAGAACTCTATTGGCAGGCCTTTGGTGGAAAACTCGGGATGGTGATGGGCCCAGATAAAAAAGCCCTGCGCTATCTGTGCCGCATCCTGCGCAACGATCATGCCGTGGCCGCGATAGGCCCTGCAGGCGAATTGCTGGGTATTGCTGGCTTCAAAACGCCTCAGGGCAGCTTTGCCGGCGGCGGATGGTCGGACATGGTGGCGATTTACGGATGGTTCGGCACGCTCTGGCGCTCGCCGCTGCTGGGTTTCTTGGCCCGCGAGGTAGACAACGAGCGCTTTTTGCTCGACGGGGTTTGTGTGGCCAAGGATGCGCGCGGCCAAGGCATTGGTTCGGCACTGCTGGAGGTCATTTGCACCGAGGCGCGGCGGCGCGGTTATGGCCAGGTAAGGCTTGATGTGATCGACACCAACTGGCGCGCAAAGGCGCTTTATGAGAGGTTGGGGTTCAAAGTGCTGAAAATCGACCGCCTGGGGCTTTTGCGCCATATCTTCGGCTTTGCATCGTCCTCAACCATGGTCAAGGATCTGGATCCCTGATCAGTCAAACGTCCCTGTCACCCGGCCAAACAGCATGAAGGCGCGCGCCGTGCGGGTATCAGACAAGGCGACCAGATCGGCATCGCTTGCCACGGTCTCAAACTCGGCAAAGGTGCGATCGAAGGTGCGCAGGAAATGGTGTGCCGCATCGCGAAAGACCGGGTCTTCGCGCATCCGCCCCGCTGTCAGCGCCAGTGAAGAGCGGTCGCGCACCCCACCCAGCGCTGCAATCCCGCGCCCACGCTCACCGCCCGCAAATTTGCGCCACAGTTCCGGGCGGGTGCGATCAGGTTTCAGGTCATCCATATAGATGCCCTCTTGTGCCAGCAGGGTCAGAACATCCTGCGCAGCCCGGATCAGCTTGGCAACATTGCGATCTTCCAAAGCCAGCCTCAGGGCGCGAAACCCGTCCTTGTCATCCGGGCTTTCGGGAAATTGCACCGCCAGAATGAAATCGGTCACCGATAGCGGCGCGCGCAGATCCTCCGCAGGGGTGCCAAGCGCCAACCCCGGTTGCTCGGCTTCGGGTTGCGGACGCGGGGCAACCAGTGCGACCTTGCGATCCGCCGAGGCCACCGTCAGCCCCGAATCCCGCCGCGTATTGAACCTCGCCAGCGCCGATTCGGTATGCCGCGCCGAGGCCGCCAATTCATCCAACTTGCGCTCGACCGAGGGCTTGTTGGCCGCCGTTTGCTGGTTCGCCACATAGGCCGCGCGCATCGCCTCAACAGTAGCCTGCAACCGCGCGGCCTCAGCCCTTAGCGCCCGCACCGAGCGCAGCGTCGTCACCGCCGACCAGATCAAGGCCAAGGGCAAGAACACCACCAGCAGAGTCAGGACCAGACCGACAACGCTCTCGCCCTGCGGTCCTGACCAGACATAGGCCCCCACAGCGATCACCCAGACACCACTCAGCCCGGCGGCAACATATTCCGTTGCCGTCATGGCCGATTGGCCATCGCTGCGGGCATATAGCCCCAGATCCATCGGTTTTTCGTCAGGCTCGGTCATGTCTGGCCAAATCTTCGCTGGATTCAGATAAAACGCACTTTCAGAATCTCGTAACCGCGATTTCCGCCCGGAGTTTTCACCTCAACGGAATCGCCTTCCTCTTTGCCAATCAGCGCCCGCGCCAGTGGAGAACGGATGTTCAGATGGTTTTTCTCGATATTGGCCTCGGGTTCACCAACAATCTGGTAGGTCTTTTCCTCACCAGACTCTTCGTCGGCCAAAGTCACGGTGGCCCCGAACTTGATCGACCCGGAAAATTTGGTCGGATCAATCACATCGGCAAGCGAAACCAGCGCCTCAAGTTCTTTGACACGGCCCTCGATAAAGCTCTGCTTTTCACGCGCGGCGTGGTATTCGGCGTTTTCCGACAGATCCCCATGCTCACGCGCCTCGGCAATGGCGCGGATCACGGCGGGGCGCTCCACCGATTTCAACTGCTTCAGCTCTTCATCCAGCGCGGTAAACCCGCGGCGGGTCATCGGGATTTTTTCCATCGGTCTCTTCGCATAAATAACAAGGTCACAGCCCGAAAGGACCATGACCTTGTGCCACTCATAGGGCTACCTGAACCGACACCGGCAAGGAATGCAAGGGGCTTCGGCGCAAATGCACGGCAGCTTGTCGCCCATTGGAAAGAATGTTGCGCTGCGCCACGGCAATAGCGCGAGGATGTTGCGTCATTGTTGACCTTGCGACAGGGTTAGGGCAATGACGCGTGATGAAATTGCCAGCCGGAGGATGCCATGTCAGAACAAGTCACGCGCGAACAGATGGACTACGATGTCGTGATCGTGGGCGCGGGGCCGTCAGGTCTGTCCGCGGCAATCCGGCTAAAGCAACTGGACGCGAATCTGACGGTTGTGGTGCTGGAAAAAGGCTCGGAGGTTGGCGCCCATATCCTGTCCGGTGCCGTTCTTGATCCCTCTGGGCTTGATGCCCTGATCCCCGATTGGAAATCCAAAGGCGCTCCGATCACGGTGCCGGTCAAAGAGGATAATTTCTACATCCTTGGCCCGGCAGGCCAGATGCGTATCCCGAACTGGCCGATGCCGCCGCTGATGAACAATCACGGCAATTACATCGTCTCGATGGCCAATGTATGCCGCTGGCTGGCCACGCAGGCCGAAGAACTGGGCGTCGAGATTTTCCCCGGCATGTCCTGCTCGGAACTGGTCTACGGTGATGCGGGAGAAGTCAAAGGCGTGGTTGCAGGGGAATTCGGCAAGAACCCCGATGGCACGTTGGGGCCAAACTATGAGCCGGGGATGATCCTCGCCGGCAAATATGTGTTCCTGTCCGAAGGCGTGCGCGGGTCTTTGGCGAAAGAAGTGATCGCCAGATATGACTTGTCCAAAGGCCATGATCCGCAAAAATTCGGCCTCGGCATGAAGGAAATCTGGGAAGTTGATCCGGCCAAGCACCGCCTTGGCACCGTCACCCACACCATGGGCTGGCCCCTTGGCGGCAATGCTGGCGGCGGATCATTCATCTATCACATTGAAAACAATCAGGTATATGTCGGCTTTGTGGTTCATCTGAACTACAAGAACCCGCATCTCTACCCCTATATGGAATTCCAGCGCTTCAAGCATCACCCGATGGTTGCCGAACTCTTGAAGGGCGGCAAACGGGTGGCT
>JAGPBG010000317.1 GCA_018063485.1 Cypionkella sp. | reverse complement strand
CTCGCCAATCAGCTTTGCCTGAGCGACCCATCTGTCACGCGTCACACGGCCTCGGAAACCCTTGAGATTGCTGTCCATCCACTCGATCTCGTTGGCGCCCCAGGCGGAAATCTGGTCAAAATGGAATATCCCCAGCTCATGGCACAGCTTTTCCAGCGCCGGGCCGATGCCTTCGATCCGCTTGAGATCATCGCCCCCACCCTTGCGCGCGGATTTCAAGCCCACGGGCCTGGTCCCCCCCGCAACCGGGGCAGCCACAGCCTTCACCTCGGCAACTTTCGCAGCAGGCGCGGCCTTGGCCGCCGTCATCTTGCCCGATCCCGCGATCCAAGGCGTCAGCAGCGGCACTTCGCTGCCATCAATCCGCTTCACGGTATCGCCGATATCCACCGCCGCCTGCGCCGAAGCGTTATATTTCGCCCGCCCCTTTTCGTATTCGGTCAACGAGGTCAGCCCCGACAACGGCTCTGACGCATAGCGCCCGTTCTGCGGCCCCGGCACCGGAACCTCGCCTTTCGAGAACCGCCCGATCAAGTCCCGCAGCTTATCCGCCGTCAGATCTTCGTAATAGTCCTTGCCGATCTGGGCCATCGGCGCATTGGTGCAGGCGCCCAGACATTCGACCTCTTCCCAGGAAAACCGGCCATCGGCCGAAACCTGGTGTGCTCCCGGCGCGATCAATTCCTTGCACACCGCAATCAACTCTTCCGCGCCGCAGATCATGCAAGAGGTGGTGCCGCAAATCTGCACATGCGCCACCGAACCCACCGGAGCCAGTTGGAACATGAAGTAGAACGTCGCCACCTCCAGCCCGCGAATATAGGCCAGCCCCAACATGGTCGAGACATGCTCGATGGCCGGGCGGGTCAACCAGCCCTCTTGCTCTTGTGCGCGCCACAACAGCGGAATGATTGCCGAAGCCTGCCGCCCCGCGGGGTATTTCGAAATCTGGCCCTGCGCCCAGGCAAGGTTTGCAGGCGTAAAGGCGAAAGAGGCCGGTTGGTCTTTATGCAGACGGCGTAGCATTAGCGGTCAACCTCTCCGAACACGATATCCAATGAGCCGATAATGGCCGAGACGTCGGCCAACTGGTGGCCCTTGCAGATGTAATCCATGGCTTGCAGATGCAGAAAGCCCGGAGCGCGGATCTTGGCGCGGTAGGGTTTGTTGGTGCCATCGGCCACCAGATAAACGCCGAATTCGCCCTTGGGGGCCTCAACCGCCGCGTAAACCTCACCGGCGGGGACATGGAAGCCCTCGGTATAAAGCTTGAAGTGGTGGATCAGCGCCTCCATCGAGGTTTTCATCTCGGCCCGTTTGGGCGGCGCAATCTTGCCCCGCGTCAGAACCTCACCCGGTTCAGCCCGCAGCTTGGTGATGCACTGGCGCATGATAAGCAGCGATTGCGTCATCTCTTCCATCCGGCACAGATAGCGATCATAGCAATCGCCATTCTTGCCGACCGGAATCTGGAACTCCATTTCATCATAACATTCATAGGGTTGGCTACGGCGTAAATCCCAGGCCAGACCCGAACCACGCACCATCACCCCCGAAAAGCCGTATTTCTGGATGTCATCTTCGTTCACCACACCGATATCGGCATTACGCTGCTTGAAGATGCGGTTTTCGGTCAGAAGCCCGTGGATATCCTCCAGAACCTTGGGGAAAGTATAGGTCCAGGCTTCGATATCGTCGAGCAGTGCCGGCGGCAAATCCTGATGCACGCCACCGGGGCGGAAATAGGCCGAGTGCAGGCGCGCACCGCAGGCCCGCTCGTAAAAGATCATCAGCTTTTCACGCTCTTCAAAGCCCCAAAGCGGCGGCGTCAGCGCCCCCACGTCCATAGCCTGCGTGGTGGTGTTCAAAAGGTGATTCAGAATCCGGCCAATCTCGGAATAAAGCACCCGGATCAGACTGGCGCGGCGCGGCACCGGCGTGTTGGTCAGCCGCTCGATCGCAAGACACCAGGCATGTTCCTGATTCATCGGCGCGACATAATCCAGCCGGTCAAAATACGGCAGGTTCTGCAGGTAAGTGCGCGATTCCATCAGCTTTTCGGTGCCACGGTGCAGCAACCCGATATGCGGATCGCAGCGTTCGACAATCTCACCATCCAACTCCAGCACCAGACGCAAAACGCCATGCGCCGCAGGATGTTGCGGGCCAAAGTTGATGTTGAAATTGCGGATGCGCTGCTCACCGGTCAGGGTGTCACCGGTGCCGTCGTCATAGGCATTTGCGCGAATATCGCCGTCCATCTCGGTCAGGCCCCTTTCTTTTCGTCACCGGGCAGCACGTATTTCGCACCCTCCCAGGGAGACATGAAATCAAACTGGCGGTATTCCTGCACCAGCGAGACCGGCTCATAAACCACGCGCTTTTGCTTTTCGTCATAGCGCACTTCGGTATAGCCGGTAGTCGGGAAATCCTTGCGCAACGGGTGGCCGCGAAAGCCGTAATCGGTCAGAATGCGGCGCAGGTCGGGGTGGCCCGAAAACAGGATGCCGAACATGTCGAAGACTTCGCGCTCGAACCAATTGGCCGAAGGGTGGCTGGCGATGACCGAGGCCACCATCTCGTCTTCCCCCACCGCCGCCTTTACGCGGATGCGATGGTTTTTATACATCGACAGCAGATGATAGACGATTTCGAACCGCTTGTCTGCCGTCGGATAATCCACCGCCGTGATATCGACCAAAGACGAGAACCGGCAGCGCTCATCAAAGCGCAGAAACTCGATCATCCCGGCGACGTCAACCAGCGGCACCGTCAGCGTCAATTCGCCAGAGGCGATCTGGTGGCCCAACACTGCCGTGCCTTGTTTGGCGGCGATATGGGCGGCAAGATCGTGCAATGCTTCAGACATAACCAAACCCCCTCAGCGAACCAATGTGCCGGTGCGGCGGATTTTCCGCTGCAACTGCAAAATCCCGTAAAGCAGCGCCTCAGCCGTGGGCGGGCAGCCCGGAACGTAAATATCCACCGGCACGATCCGGTCACAGCCACGCACCACCGAATAGGAATAGTGATAATAGCCGCCGCCATTGGCACAAGAGCCCATCGAGATCACATAGCGCGGCTCCGGCATCTGGTCATAAACCTTGCGCAGCGCCGGAGCCATCTTGTTGGTCAGCGTGCCCGCCACGATCATCAGATCAGACTGGCGCGGGGAAGCCCGTGGTGCCGTGCCAAACCGCTCAAGATCATAGCGCGGCATCGAGGTGTGCATCATCTCGACCGCGCAGCAGGCCAGACCAAAGGTCATCCAGTGCAGCGAGCCATTGCGCGCCCAGGTGATGATATCCTCGGTCGTGGTCAGCAGAAATCCCTTGTCCTGCAACTCACGGTTCAATTCCTGAGTGGCGAATTCGCGATCCGGTCCCGCGCCATTTGCTCCAGTCATCACGACCATTCCAAGGCCCCCTTCTTCCACTCATAGGCAAAGCCCACGGTCAACACGGCCAAGAACACCATCATCGACCAGAACCCTACCGTGCTGATCTGACCAAAGGCCACCGCCCAGGGAAACAGGAAGGCCACCTCCAGATCGAAGATGATGAACAGAAT